>JAQVMU010000001.1 GCA_028703475.1 Atribacterota bacterium
CTTTCTACTTTTATTAATGCTGAAACTAATAAAGGATTAAAATTGTATTTAGTGGATTCCTCATAAATACTTTTTGCAATTGAATAAATAGTTTCACTTTCTAACTGATTATTACTACCGGAAACAATGTTTACAATACGACCAATATAAAATTCTCTTTTGTTTTCTTCAGACACCATTCCGGTTAACTCTTGTAACTGCATGTATATTTCAGTAAACTGATTTTTACTAACCCTGTCGAGATTATACTCCTCAAATTGCTTGTTAACCACATCTAATTTCATGTTTTGTTCGGCAATTTTCTCTCTTAATAATTCATTTTCTTCCCTTAAATCCTGGTTAGAAGCGGACAATCCAACTATAGCTTGATTTGTTTGATAGTTTTCAAATAAGCTATAAACAAGTATCAATAAAACAGTAATCAGAATAATAATCACAATAGTGTTAAAATGACTTTCTAATATGTTAGTATTTTTTTTCTTTTTCGTGATTTTTTTTTCTGCTTTTTCAGCTTTTTCCATATTTTTATCACCTATATATTTTCTTTTTTTATGAAAAAAGTTATTTTTAACGTATCCTGCTACCAGCATCTATTTTTCTGTCAGTAGTCAGTAAAACAACTTTTTCATTATCTGAAGCAGCAAGAAGCATCCCCTGGGATTTAATGCCTCTAATTTTAGCAGGTTCTAAATTAAATACAACCACGATATTCTTGCCAATTAGCTCTTCAGGGGAATAATGCTTCTTTATACCGGCTACCAGAGTCCTGGTTTCGCTGTTAAAATCAACCGTTATCTTTAGTAATTTATCAGTTCCGGGAACATCTTCAGCCGCTAATACTTTTCCTACTCTCAAATCTATTTTTTTAAACTCTTCAATAGAAATATACTCTTTTTCTTCTTTTATGCATTTATCTTCAACCTTTTCCATTTCAGGCACTTTTTCTTTTCTCTCTTTTTCTTTCCCTGTTTTCTTTTTATCATCAATTCTCGGGAATAGATTATCACCAGGGTTAACCATAGTACCCGCTTTTAAGGTACCCCATTTTATATTTTCCGGAATAAGCATTTTTTCAATATCCTCTTTTATTCCTAACTGTTGCCATATCTTTAAAGCTGTAGTTGGCATAAAAGGATACAATAAGACGGATATTATCTGCAGTGACTGTGCCAGGTGATAGATAACTTTATCCAGTCTTTCTTTTTTATTTTCATCCCGGCCTAAAATCCATGGTTCTGTCTGATCAATATATTTATTAGTCCTGCGGACTAATGTCCAGATATTTTCCAAAGCAACATTAAAAGACATTTCATCCATAGCCTGAATAAACTGTTCAACCATATCTTCGGCCATCTGGTGTAATTCTATATCATATTTTTCATCTTTTCCTGAAGATTCAGGTATTTTCCGGTCACAGAATATTTTAGTCATAGCGACTGTTCTGCTCAACAAATTACCTAAATCATTTGCTAAGTCATAGTTAATCCTCTGTATGAGTAATTTTCTGGAAAAATTTCCATCCTGTCCAAAGCATAATTCTCTCAATAGAAAGTATCTAAAAGCATCTGCATCAAATTCATCAGTGACCTGATAAGGATCAACAACATTGCCTTTAGATTTCGACATTTTTTCACCTTCCATAGTCCACCAGCCATGAGAAAAGACCATTTTTGGTGGAGTTATATCAGCAGCCATTAACATTGTAAACCAGATAATAGTATGAAATCTGAGTATATCTTTTCCGATTAGATGTACTGCTTCAGGCCAATAATAATTGAACTTTTCTTCATCTATACCATAACCGGCAACTGTTAAATAGTTGATTAAGGCATCGAACCAAACATAAATTACATGTTCTGAATCAAATGGAACATCAATTCCCCAATCAAGACTTGCCCGGGTACGGGTAACGCTCTGATCTCTTAATCCTCTTTCAATGAAGCTAATAATCTCATTTTTTCTGGATTCCGGTTTAATACAATCCGGGTTATCTTTAATATGTTGTAACAACATGTCCTGGTATTTGCTCATTTTGAAAAAATAACTTTCTTCTTTAAACTTTTCAACCGGTCTTCCACAATCCGGGCATTTGTTTTCCTCTATCTGTGTTTCCGGCCAGAACGCTTCGCAAGTAACACAATACCAGCCTTCGTATTCTCCCTTATAGATATCCCCTTTTTCATAAAGCTTGTTAAATAATTTTTGCACTACCTGCTCATGCCTCTTTTCAGTAGTGCGTATAAAATCATCATACCGGATATTCAGTTTAGGCCAGAGGTTTTTAAACTTTGCTACAACCTGATTAGCCAGTTGCAATGGTTCAATTCCCATTTTCTCTGCTGATTTTGCAATTTTCTGGCCATGTTCATCTGTTCCGGTGGCAAAAAGAACATCAAATCCTCTTAATCGCTTATATCGCGCCATGGTATCTGCTGCAATAGTAGTATAGGCATGACCTATGTGGGGCACATCATTAACATAATATATAGGGGTTGTAATGTAATAAGCATTTCTTTTTTTCATTTTCCTCTTGTAGTCCTTTCATTTCAATATTAATAAAAAAGCAGTTGGATTGTTATGTTGGAGGAAATCCAGCCGTTTTTAAATGTTTATCTCTCTTTATCTAACAATAATAACACAAAACATCTTCTTTGTATTAATTTTACTTATTTTCCTTATCACGCAGTTTTAGAATATTATCATAAACCCAATTTTTTGGTACATCATATTCACTTGTTATTAATAAAACTATATCCTTATTATAATAACCTTTTTTACTATAGTTTATAATCTTTTTTTTAATTTCAGGTAAAATTTTTAAATCTGTATTAAACAGTCCTGTTTCATTCTTTTTTTCCTGGTTTCCTTCTAAGACTATGGTCAGCTCTCCTTTAATAATTCGACTATTTATCCTTTCAATTACCTCTGAAATGAACCCTCTTAATATTTCTTCATATTGTTTTGTTATTTCACGACAAATTACAATTTTTCTATCCCCTATTATGTTTAATATCATATTAATTGTATCCTTTATCCTGAATGGGGACTCATAGAAAATGATGGTTCTTCTTTCTTCTTTTAATTTTAGGAAAAATTGTTTTTTTTCAGTATTCTTCTTGGGAATAAAACCCTCAAAAATAAAATTATTCATATTAAACCCGGATACTACCAAGGCAGCAGTTAAAGCAGACACTCCGGGTATCGGAATCACCTCAATACTGTTTCTAATGGCCATATTGATAATTTCATATCCGGGATCACATATTCCAGGCATTCCCGCATCAGAAACCAGGGCAACATCATTTCCTTCTTTTAAATATTTTACAATATACTGGTTTTTTTTCTCTTTACTGAATTCATGGTAACTGGTTAAAGATTTATGTATGCTATAGCGGTTTAACAATTTTCGGGTATGCCTGGTATCCTCTGCAGCAATCAAATCTACTTTTCTTAATGTTTTCAGGCAGCGTAAAGTAATATCTTCCAAATTACCTATGGGAGTACCACATATATATAATTTTCCTTCCTGTTTGAAATCCAATTTAAAATTTCCTTTTATGTAATGTTTATAAAAATCTATCTATCTTATTTACTGATTTTGTTGAATAATGATTTTTAATTTTTAATCTAATATCAATGGGGGTGCAACTTTTAATTCTGTTCCACCTTCTTTTCTTGCTTCAATCAATACCCTTTTGGCATTTTGATTTTTCTTTGTATAAATAAATTTCAAAACTTTTGGCTCAAATAAATATTTTCTTAACACCATAATAACCTGTATCAGGCTATCTGCCCGGTGAATCAAAAAAAGTCTTCCTCTTTTTTTCAATAGCCGGCTACATATTGCTGTCATATTATCAATATTAATATTAATTTCATGTCTTGCAAATAATTGTTCTTCTTTTGAGCTCACTTTCCCTTTGCCGGCTGGAATATATGGCGGATTAGAGGTAATTACATCAAAAAATTCAGCAGGGAACCTGTTTAATAAATTTTGCATGTCATCATGAAGAATGTTAATCTCTTTTTCCAGATTATTTAATATAACACTTCTTTTTGCTATGTCAGCTAATTTTTCCTGTATTTCCACGGCATAAATATTATTATTTTTAGCAGAGTCATAAATCATTAAGGGTATAATTCCACAACCGGTTCCCAGATCTATTATCCTTTCATTCCTTTTAGTATACACAAACTCACCTAATAGAATAGAATCAATTGAAAATCGGTAAGTATTACTGTCTTGAATTATTTTTAAATGGCTTTTTCCCAGTTCTTCTATTGTTTCGCTGGGATGAAGGTTTATTTTCTGCATGATTATTTCCCTTACTTACCTCTTTATCATTCTGCCAGTCATCGACTGATATTTTAACACGATTTCTAATATGTTCATTATCTTCTTTTTCTATCGTTTCTATTACTATATATTTACTTAATATATTAACTTCAACCACCTTGCCGTTTTTTCCATCTTTTGTCAGGATACGTTTTCCTAATTTAGGATATTTTTTTAACTCTTCTTTGTAAAAATTAGACTCGAAATTCAAACAGCATTTTAACCTGCCACAAGCTCCTGAAACCTTTGATAGATTCAGGGCAACACTTTGCATTTTAGCTACATTAATTGGAACAGGCTTAAAGTCTGATATAAAAGTAGAGCAGCAAAGGGGCCTTCCGCAAATTCCCAGCCCTCCAATCATTTTTGCTTTATCCCTGACACCTACCTGTTTCAATTCAATCTTTGTTTTAAAATGATGAGCCAAATCCTTTACTAATTCACGAAAGTCAACCCGGTCATCGGCACAGAAGTAAAAAATAAGGCGACTCTTGTCAAATAAGTATTTACATCTTATTAGATGCATGTCAAGCTCGTATTTTTGTATCTTCCCAAGACAAATATTGTAAGCCTCTCCTTCTTCTATTTGCAGATTTTCCCACTTTTCCAGATCACTCTGATTCGCTTTTCTGAGAATACTTTTCAGCGGGGTATCAAGCTCTTTCTCTTCTATATGCTGTACCGGAATAACTACCTCACCGATATCTAATCCTAACGATGTTTTTACAACACACAGGTCTCCAATCTCCAGTATATATTTATTATTCTTAAAATAATATACAAGGCCGGAATTACGAAATTGAATACCGACAATCTTTGGCATTATTAATCACCTAACCGTATAAAAAAATTTTCCAAAAGTATGTTCTGGTTAACATGTTTTTCCAGTTCTTCAGGAATAGTTGTTAAATACTCTAAAATCAAAATTATTTTATCCTTCTTAAACCATTGTGCATATTGCCTTATTGATTCTATTTTGTCCTGAAAAAAAAGTTGATTTTCATCTATATTCATCTTTACAAGCAAAGTATCTCTGAACCAGAGTACCATCATCTCGACAAAATCTTGAAAATTATTAGTAATATCAGGAAATATTTTTTCAGAACTAAAAATATAATTTGACAATTCTTCTGGTTTTATTTTTACCAATGAGTCTATATAATTATCTTTTATTTTTATTTTATCTTGATTTCTAATTAAATCCAGAGCCATCCCGGGGCTTCCATGAGACAGCTTGATAAGATTATCAAGCTGTTTTTCATCAATAGAAGAATTACCCGATATAATCTTTTTTTGCTGATTTATCTCTAAGGGTTTAAAAACCAGCCTGCAGCAACGAGATATAATAGTGGGTAATATTTTATCAGGAGCTGAAGTCACCAATATCAATATTGCATATTCAGGTGGCTCTTCCAAAATTTTTAGAAGGGAATTGGAGGCTTGAGTAGTCATCTTTTCTGCATTATCAAATATGTATATTTTCTTCTTATTTGTCAGAGGGTGAAGGTATATATTGCTTTTAATTTCCCTGATTTTTTCAATTTTTATGACCGAATCAACAGGTGAAATAATGCTGAAATCAGCACTGCTGTTTTTTTCAATCTGCTGGCAGGAAGAACATTTATTACAGGGGTCCTGCTCTTCAGAAATATTTTTACAATTAATTGCCTTGCTAAAAGCAATAGCAGTTAATTTTTTACCTATTCCTTCATTACCGACAAAAAGATAGGAATGTCCTATTTTTTCATTCTTTATTCTGTTTTTAAGTATTTGTTTGGGTTTAGTATGCCCGACAATTTCTTTAAAATCAATCATATTATATATTTAGCGTTTCTTTAATCTTTGTTATTCACTTATATTTCTAAAGCTACCTCTTTATTATATTTTTCTGACAAGCGCTGATTTAATATCTTTATTATACAGCTCATTACAAACTCCAATTCTCTGTTAGTATCAATAATTCTTATTCTGTCCGGGTTTTTTCTGGCAATCTGATGATATCCGTCTCGCACCCTATCTAAAAATAATTTTCCATTTATCTGTTTTTGCTGGATAAATTCATCCTCGAATCTCATCTCTTTCCCCTGACTGTATAAGGTAGAACGATGTAATCCAACCTCAGTATCTACATCCAGAAAAAAGGTAATATCCGGAACAATATCTTCTACGGCAAAATCATTCAAGTACTGAATTATTTTCATATCAATTCCCCTGCCAAATCCCTGATAAGCAGTAGTTGAGTCAAAAAAACGATCACAAATAACTATTAATCCATCTTCTAATGCCGGTTTAATGTTTACCCGGATATTTTCAGACCTTGAAGCAGCAAACAATAATAATTCCGCCTTATACCCCAACCCCTTGTTTTCTCTTTCCAGCAAGATTTCTCTTATCTTATCTGCAATCAAGGTACCGCCAGGTTCCTTAGTCATTACTGAGTTAAAACCATTTTTTAATAAAATATGATAAAGTTTCTTTGAAACAGTAGTTTTACCGGAACCTTCAAACCCTTCAAAAGTTATAAAAAACCCTTTTTTATTGTGTTTTTTCTTCTTCATAGTTATCTTCTTCTTCAATCATTGCTTTCAATAAATCTCTCAGAGTAACAATCCCTACCAAATAACCATTTCGTAATACAGGTAAATGGTGAATTTTATTACGAATTAATAAGTCTGCCGCCATAACCTCGTTATCATCTTCATTAACTGTAATCACACTCTTTTTCATAAACTCTTCTACTTTATGATTGGCATATTCCTTCAGTTTTTTGGAAAGCTGTATAAATTCAGTTATAAACGTACTGCTGTTGATTATCCCTAAATAATTTGGCAATATGGCTTTAATAATATCATGCTGGGAAATAAAGCCAATAACTTTTTGCTCTTCATTTACTACGGGAATTCCGTTAATACGATGTATTGCCATAACTTCAATTACCTCTTCCAGCCTGCAATCAGGCGATACACTAGTCGTACTTTTTAACATAATTTCCTTAACTTTCAATATTTATACCTGCCATTTCATTTTAACTTAGTTATTTTAATACAGTTTATACATTTAACAACATCTTCTTTGGTATGAAATTCCTCATCATCAGTTAAGGCACTTGCTAAACCGCAAGCCATAGCAAATTTTATTATCTCTACTATATTTTCCGGATTTTCTTCGACCAGTTTAATCGCAAAACCGGCAATTATAGCTTCAGCTGTACCTATAATATTAATTACCTGCTGGTTTACGGACTCAGCTAACCAAATACCTTCTGTAGTAGCGATAATATCCTTTGTATCCTGATATGATATTACGGCTATCTGAACATCCCGGTCTAATATTTCATGAGCAATTTTTATTGCATTTTCCTGACTATCAATCTGTTTATTGAAGACCCGATTATTTGATGCTCTCAAATCCGGTTTAGCTAAATACGGACTGGCTTCTAATCCCCTTTCAAAAGGAACACCATGGGCATCCAGAATTGTTTGAACATTTTTTTTCTGTGCAATTTTTATCAACTGGTAATAGATATCATCAGGAACATCTTTCGGCAAACTACCGGAAAGAGTCACCATACGAGTCTGGGACATTACCCGGGAAAATATTGATTTAAATCTTTCCAAATCCCGCTGGCTTATTGCTGGCCCGGGGTCACTTAAAAGTGTATGAATCTTATTGTCATGTTCAATGATTATAACATTTGTCCTGGTTTCTTTCTCTATATGCCAAAAATTAGTAGTAATTCCATATCCCCGGAGATTCTCAGCTATAAAATGTCCGGCATGTCCTCCTAAGAAACCTAAAGCCATGGTGTCAAGGCCAAAAACAGCTATTGCTTTCGCTATATTAATACCTTTTCCTCCAGGAATTTTTGATACTTTATCAACTGCATTATATTGATTTGGCAGCAGGTTATTTAGTTCCATTATAACGTCAAGAGCAGGATTCAGAGTAACTGTTGTTATCATTAATTAAATTCCCTTCCCCTTCGAAATAGTCTGATATTTTAATAACAAATAGTAATAAAAATATTCAGAAAAAAATTATCAAAAATCTTTATAAATTATATCTTAATTAGAAAATATTATCAAAAAACTTCACTTCATCTATTCTTTTTCTATATATAATAATCTCTTCTGACTGGCTTAATTAATTTTATCAGTATTATGCCACCAATAAAACCTCCAATATGTGCAAACCATGCTACTCCTGCATCTGCCCCCTGTAATGATATATTTGAAAAACCATATAGCAGTTGAAAGATTATCCAAATACCCAATACAAACAAAGCAGGCATTTTAATTAGTCTGATGAAAAATCCGAAGAATATAAGAGTAGTAATTCTTGATTTTGGGAAAAGGATAAAATATGCTCCCAGTACTCCTGCTACTGCTCCACTTGCTCCAATCATGGGCACCTGTGATTGGGGACTAATCAAAATCTGCGTGAAAGCAGCAAAAATACCGGAGAGAAAATAAAAGATAGTAAACTTAATTTTGCCTAAATAATCTTCAATATTATTACCGAAAATCCAAAGATACAACATATTCCCAAATAGATGCACAAAACTTCCATGCATAAACATTGACGACACAATTGTTAAATAGATAGGAGAAGGACCATATGGAATAATATCTACTCCCTGACTTATTTCAAAAGGTGTAAGACCAAAGGAATAAATAAATCTAATACTATCAGTTACTATAAAAAACTGGTAATAGTATACTAATGAATTAATAATTATAAGAATTATAGTTATAACGGGTATTCTTTTAGTCGGCATCTCATCCCATAAAGGGAACATATTTAAACCTCAATCTAAAATATTTTGTGTTATAATTTTTCTTTATTTTTTCTATACTTATAAATAATAAAAAACAAATTAGTTTTTCATTATAACATAACAAAGGTTTCAAACCATAGCTTTATAACAAAGAAATTTTAGGGTTCTGTAGTTGAATTGGTTTTGTACCAATGATGTAAACATTTATAATTATCAGTGCTAACAATTCTCAAATACAAATTCATCGGGAGGGCGGTCTATTAAACCATATTGGAAAAGAATATATTTAATTATTCTTTTTGAAGCATTACCATCACCATAAGGAGATTTATTTATAATCATCTTCTGGTATTCATCTGTATTGAATAGCAATCTTTCAACCTCTTTTACTATGTTCATCTTTTCGGTGCCAATAAGCTTTGCGGCACCAATATCTACTACTTCCGGTCTTTCGGTTTCTGATCTCAATATTAATACCGGTTTCCCTAAAGCGGGTGCTTCCTCTTGAATACCACCTGAATCAGTTAGAAGCAAAGTAGATGCCGCAATTAAGTTTGCCATTTCCTGATAGTCCAAAGGCTCTAACAATAATATATTATCCTCCTGGCTTAATAGATTAAAAACAACATTCCTGATTAGTGGATTTTTATGTACAGGGAAAACTATGCCTAAATTGTTATTGTTGTGAATAATTCTTACTAATGACTTGCACAAATTTTCAAGAGGCTCTCCCCAGTTCTCACGGCGGTGCATTGTTACCAATAATAACTGTTTTTTTGTTTTAATAAACTTGTTTATCCTGTCATCTGAAAATTGATACTGCTTATCCTGCATTAATAACAGGGAATCAATAACTGTATTTCCTGTTATTAGTATATTTTTCCGGTTAATATTTTCTTTTTTCAGACTATCTGCCGCATTTTTTGTGGGAGCAAAATGATAATCAGCCAAAACTGTTGTTAGTCTTCGGTTAATCTCTTCGGGGTAGGGATAATACTTCTTTGCAGTCCTTAAACCGGCTTCAATATGGCCTATTTTAGTCTTCTGGTAAAAGGATGCTAATGCACCGGAAAAAGTGGTAGTTGTATCACCCTGCACTAAAACTATATCGGGTTTCTTTAGCATCAGAACTTCTTCCAGTTTTAATAATGATTGGCAATTTATCTGTGTTATTGACTGTCCGTGTTTCATAATTCCTAAATCGAAATCACATTTTATTTTTAAAAGTTCAGTCATTTGATCCATCATTTCTCTATGTTGTGCTGTCAAAATAACAATGGGTTCAATCAGGTTTGGATACTTCTTTGACTCTTTTATAACCGGGTACATTTTTATTGTTTCCGGCCTGGTCCCAAAAATAAAAGCTATTTTAATCTTTTTATTCATATTCACAGCAAACCTCTTCTATACCTGCCTCAACTAACAACTGTCTTGCTAATTCATCAGGATACTTATTCTGGTAAAATATTTTTACTATACCTGAATTGATAATCATTTTGGCACATGTTATACATGGTTGATTAGTACAGTACAGAACACTATTTTGGATACTAATGCCATGCATAGCTGCCTGCAAAATAGCATTTTGTTCAGCATGCAACCCTCTGCATAGTTCCTGGCAGGTCCCGGAAGCAATATTCATCTTTTCCCGCAAACAACCAACTTCCCCGCAATGGGCTAAATTCTTAGGAGCGCCATTATATCCGGTAGTAAGTATTCTTCTGTCTTTCACAATAACGGCACCAACTTGTCTGCGCAAACAGGTTGATCTACTCGCAACTAATCGGGCAATTTCCATAAAATATTTATCCCAAGAGGGTCTGGACATGGTAAAACCTCCAAATAGTAAATAGTGATTAGTAGATAGTAGTTAGTAGTCAGTTAAAACAGGATAATTTTTAGTATATCATTTAAAGGATAGAATTGAGAATAAATAAATAAATATAGTTTTTAGTTATCAGTTCACGATTTTCACTCAAATTCAGAATACAAGGTACAAGATGCGAGTTACAAGCTTCGAAATATTTAGTTTATTTAATATATATTCAATTGACCGGTTTACCGGTTCACCAATTATTTTGGTCTGCCACTTTGACAGTCACCAGATCTTCCAGTCAAAATAGTAAACAGTATCGATTTGAAATAAAATAGGCTTGATACTGTCTTAACCCAAAACCATAAACAAAAAACTTTATTACCTATTAGCTAAATAGTGTCAGCGACAAAAACAACTATTATCTTTCAAATATTCCCGCTAAATTCAAATTATACTTTATATGGTATACGATATATTATTTTTATTTCGTTCCAAATAAGCGGTCACCGGCATCTCCTAAGCCGGGAACAATATAGGCATGGCTATTTAAACCTTCATCTATTGTGGCTGTATATATTTTAATTTCCGGGAATTTATCATGTATTGCCTTAATTCCTTCAGGGGCAGCAACAAGACACATGAATTTAATGTTTGATTTAGTATGACTTTTAACATACTCAATTGTAGCTACAGCCGTTCCACCTGTTGCCAACATTGGATCTACTATAATAATGTCACGTTTATCAGCATCCTTGGGTAATTTTGCATAATAACTGATGGGTTTTAATGTTTCCGGATCCCGATACATACCAACATGTCCCACTTTCGCAGATGGAATTAGTTTTAATATTCCGTCAACCATCCCCAAACCA
The DNA here is from genome assembly GCA_028703475.1 of Atribacterota bacterium. Taxonomy (NCBI): domain Bacteria; kingdom Pseudomonadati; phylum Atribacterota; species Atribacterota bacterium. Next base: position 11,802 of record JAQVMU010000001.1, read on the forward strand.
GCCCGCAATATAGCTATAATTGCCATTTTTTTTCCTGAAATTATTTTCCCTTTTGTCCGGGCAACAGGAGTTTCAATATTGATCTCTTTTAACTCTATATCACGGGTTACCTCATAAGCCATCAGATTGGATAGCTCATCGGCAAGTTCGCGAAAATCTTTAACACCTGTCTTTTTATCTCTCAACATTGTTAATTTATGTTGAATTAAGGGATGGTCTAAAACGATAACATCTTTCAAAATAAATCCTCCTTATGTAGTGTATATTCTTTTTAAATCAATCATTAAATTATTATCTGTTATTAAAAATTTCTTCAATTTTATTCAAGCGGGTAATATGACGGTCTTCCTGACTAAAATCGGTTGTTAGCCATGTTTGAACAATATCCCGGGCTAATCCTATTCCAATTACTCTTCCTCCCATGGTTAAAACATTAGCATTATTATGCTCTCGCGCCATCCTGGCAGAAAAGGTATCATGACACAAAGAAGCCCTGATGCCTGTTACTTTATTGGCAGCAATGGACATCCCAATCCCTGTACCACATATCAATATCCCGCATTCATATTCTTTCTTTGACACTGCCCTGCTGACCTTGTCAGCATAATCCGGATAGTGAACAGATTTTTTATCGTTACAGCCAAAGTCCTTATAGGTATATCCCATTTTTTTTAAGTATTCTATTATCTCGCTCTTTAAATCATATCCACCATGGTCACTGGCAATAGCAATATTATTCATTTTTTATTCCTCTCTTAATCTTTTAATTAATTTATAAATATTTTCCTCTAATTTATCACACACTTCTTCATAAAAAGAGAAGCTTTTGCCAAATGGGTCTTCAATATCCATATTAGTGATATCGTTGTTATTCTGGCAATAATCTCTAAATAAATGTATCTTTTTTGAATCCGGAGGGTACTTATACAAGAGGTAGCTTTTTTGGCTGGATGTCATGGTTAAAACAAGAAAGGAATCAACCAGTAATTTTTTGTCTACCGGTTTAGATCTGTAACAACTTATATCTAATCCACGTTTTGCCATACATAAAATAGCTTCTTCGGTTGGAGCATCACCCTTAAATGCAGCAATCCCGGCCGAATCAGAGTGATATACTAATTCCGGTGATAATTCCTGCTTAGCTTTCTGGAATAAAGCTTGTGCCATTACACTCCGGCAGGTATTTCCAGTACATACAAACAATATGGTTTTCTTATTCAAATCACTCTTCTCCTGTATTTACATAATTCTAATATCTATTTTGTGTAAGCTAAAATCACTCTGTCATTGTGATAATAATCCTGAATTACAGATAAATATTCTTTAAAAAATCCACTTTTTTTAATCATTTCAGATATGTCTTTTTGCTGGTTATGTCCTATTTCGAATGCAAGAAAACTTTTTTCCTGTTTTAGGAATTGAGGGGTTTTGGAAATAATTTCCTGATAATAATCCAAACCTTTTTCGCCTCCGTCTAATGCTTTTACAGGTTCATGATAATATATTTCATCCGGCAGATTATCCAATTCTTCTCTGGGAATATAGGGCGGATTTGATATTATCCCGTCAAAGAGTATTTCTCTGTTCAAATTCTTTATGCAATCAAACATATTTCCGTGACAAAAAGTTATTTTTTCTGCACATTTAAGCCTGTGAGCATTTTCTGTTGCTAATATAATAGCTTTTGCTGAAATATCAACTGCATAAAAATGGATATTTTTCCTGCTGTTTTGAAAATGATTACAAATAGTAACCGGAATAATACCAGAGCCTGTTCCTACATCCAGAAAGCATAACTCTACTTTATCAGGCATTAATGAAATTATATTAATAATTTTTTCAACAAGTATCTCTGTTTCCGGGCGAGGAATAAATATACCCTTTTCTACTTTAAACTCTAAACCCATAAAATTTTGGAATCCTGTAATATATTGCAACGGCATACCTTTGGACCTGCTGTCTATCCAATCATAATAAGTCTGAATATCTTTTGGTGAAAGGGATAATGAACGGTTAAATAATATATTAAATCTACTCTTATTCAAAAGGTAGCTTAATAGTAGAATAGATTCTTCTGCAGCCCTATTATTTCCGCTTTTTGTAAGTCTTATCTCTCCTTCTTTTAAGATTGCACTTATTTTTTTATCCATATTACTTCTTTAAAATGAAACTATAAATCTATTTTGCTTCTTTAAAAGAAGCAATTAAATCATCCATATTACCATCAAGCATCTCTTCAAGATTATGAAAGTTTTTATTTATTCGATGGTCAGTAATGCGGTTTTGCGGGAAATTATATGTTCTGATTCTCTCACTCCGGTCACCTGTTCCAACCTGTTTCTTCCTTTGTTTGTCAATTTTCTCGTTTTGTTCTGACTGAAGTCTATCAAAGAGCCTGGCTCTTAATACTTTTAATGCTTTCTCTTTATTTTTGTGTTGCGATTTTTCATCCTGGCAGGTTACCACTATACCTGTGGGTATGTGGGTCACCCTGACAGCTGAATCAGTTGTATTTACGCTTTGCCCACCTGGCCCTGTTGAACGAAAACGATCAATTTTTATGTCATTAGGATTTATTTCCATCTCTATATCTTCAGCTTCCGGTAGAATAGCAACAGTAACAGTGGATGTATGAATTCGGCCTCCTGATTCAGTTACAGGGATTCTTTGAACACGGTGAACACCACTTTCCTGTTTTAAATTCCCAAATACGTTCTCTCCCGAAATACCAAAAATAATTTCTTTAAACCCGCCAATTTCAGTAGAATTGGAATTCATAATTTCTACCTTCCAACGATTCCTTTCAGCAAAACGGGAATACATGCGAAATAAATCATTAACAAATAGAGCAGCTTCATCTCCTCCTGCCCCGGCTCTTATTTCAACAATGATATCTTTCTTGTTTCTTGGGTCTTCCGGGTATAATAATTCATTAAGATCTTCCTCAAGCTGGTCTTTTTCTTTACTCAGAGAGGCAATTTCTTCATTAATCATCTCATTTAATTCTTCATCAACCTCTCCTTTTTTAAGTTCATTGCTCTCTTCTATTTCTTTTTTAACATTTTTATATTTAGAATAGAGCTGTACAGTTCTGGCAATCTCACTATGTCTTCTTGCTAATTTTTGAAATTGTTCCTGATCAGCGATTATTTTCGGATCAGAAAGCTGCTTATTCAGTTCTTCATATTCTTTTTTCAGTTCTTCTAATTCTCTAATCATTTCTGTTACCTTCTTGTGTTCTCAAGAAATTTATATCAATGCCTTAATAAAAAATATATTATAAAATGGCACAATAAATATAATTCTTTTTTAAATTTAATAAACTATAAAATATTGATTTATTAATTCTCTCTATGCCAGGGTTTCCCGCAGGACATTTCACCCTCCGGACATGGTCCTATCAAGCAAGGAGGGCCTGCATCTTTAAAGATTAAAGGGGCTTCTTTTCTAACTAATTCTAACATAGCAATTGCCAATTCTCTTATTTCCCATTGAGCCCTGTTGCAACATCGTAATCTAAAAAAGTGTATCAGCTCTCTTGCATTTGCTGTAAATATAATACTGGTACCGATTGCCTGAGGCAAAATATAGCGAGCATCTTCAGCCGGTATATCCTTTTCAATCATTTCCTGATATAACTCAAAACTTTTAGCAGTGAGATCTTTAAATTTCTGTAATAAGTTATTGTTATTTTTTATATTATGGGGTATAACAAACTGTTTCTCATCACCGGAGCCAAACTTTACATATCTCTGGCTTCTCTGGGAAAAAGAAGCAATACGGTGCCGAACCAATTGATGTGAACAAGTACGGGAAATATCCTCTATGCCAAAAGTAAAGGAAACATGTTCTAAAACAGAATAATGCCCTAATTTCATTATCTTCTTAATCATCCTGTCCTGCATGTTCTTATCCATTGATTCTGCTATTTCATTAATATTTCTGGAAGAATAACAAAGACGAGCGGCCTGGGCGACCATCTTTTCAATGTTTTTGGAATAATTTATAATCTGTACTCTCATTTTATAATAATTCCTTTTTAATATATTCTTTTAACCGGTTTATTTGCAACCTGATGATGTTGTCTGCATCTTGCCTCATAGCTTTCCTTAGCCCCAACAAGTATAATGGGATCATTGTAATCTGCAGGTTTACCATTTACCAGCCGTTGGGTACGAGTGGCTGGTCTTCCGCATACCATGCAAATGGCATACAGTTTATCTACATATTCAGCTATTGCCAGCAATTGCGGCATTGGACCAAAAGGTTCACCCCGAAAGTCCTGGTCAAGTCCGGCAATAATAACCCGCTTACCTTCATCTGCCAGTAATTGAACCACTCTAATAATCTCTTCATCAAAAAACTGGACTTCATCGATTGCAACTACATCAATATCATCCTGAATTTTATTTGATATTTCCTTTATATCTCTAACACAATTAGCTTCAACCTTGTTACCGTTATGAGAATAAATGAATCTGGAATTATAACGGTTATCAATTATCGGTTTAAATATTTCAACCTTTTTTCTGGCAATCTGAACACGTCTGATTCTTCTAATCAGTTCTTCACTCTTACCGCTAAACATACTACCACTGATTACTTCAATACTACCACCATCACAGGTCTCGTGCATCTTTATTTACCCCCGTCAACTGTACACATTCAAGTATTCTTTTACTAACAACCATTACTGAATAGACTGACTATATATAGAGATCTAAAAACAATTTTTTATTATGGCCAATAATAAATAAAACAGAGCTTTTGCCCTGTTTTATTAACTATTGACATTTGATAGTATCTCTCATTAATTCTTATCCATTATTTTATTTGTCGTTTTTGTCCTGCTCTTCACTTATTTCATCTGATTCCTGTTCAATATTATATCTTCTATTGAATTTTTCTACTCTGCCGGCAGAATCAAATATTTTTTGTTTGCCGGTAAAGAATGGATGACAGGCAGAACAGACTTCAACGCGAATTTCTTCTTTTGTTGATTGTGTTTCAAAGGTATTTCCACAAGCACAGATTACTTTGGATTTACCATATTTTGGATGAATTTCTTTTTTCATATTTTTCTCACCTTCATTGTTAATAATGCCTAAAATTTCGAAAAAATTATATCATAACTAATTGTAACCGTCAAAAATAAATTGTATTACTCTGATAAGTATTAATAATTTAGTTAGTGTATTTTTTGATTTAAGTAAAATTCTTCTTAAAATTATATTTTTTAATAGTGTAATTTTTGCTCTCTTATACTATCTATTGTTATTTTCGTCTCTTATAGTATTAAGAAAATCAGTATTACTCTTTGTCTTTTTTAATTTATTCAAAAGCAGGTTAATTGCATCAGTAGTACTTTGATTAGATAAGGCTCTCCTCATTAGCCATGCTTTGCTCAGACTCTCGGCATCCAATAACAGTTCTTCCCTTCTGGTGCCTGAACGCTTAATATCAATTGCCGGGAAAATTCTACTATCTGATATCTCCCGGTCTAAACGTAATTCCATATTACCAGTTCCCTTAAATTCTTCAAAAATAACATCATCCATGCGGCTACCAGTCTCTACCAATGCAGTTGCCAGTATTGTCAAACTGCCACCTTCCTCAATATTCCTCGCAGCACCGAAGAAGCGTTTGGGATAGTATAGTGCAGTAGAATCAAGTCCCCCGGATAATGTCTTTCCGCTGGTAGGAATATTTAAATTATAAGCCCGTGCAAGCCTGGTTATACTATCAAGTAGAATCACTACATCATGTTTAAGCTCTACAAGTCTTTTTGCTCTTTCCAAGACTATTTCTGCAACTTTGATATGATGGTTTATTGGCTGGTCAAAAGTAGAACTGACAACTTCAGCATTGTTAACAGAACGCTTCATTCCGGTAACTTCCTCAGGCCTTTCATCAATTAATAATATTATCAAAGTGGTTTCAGGATGATTTGCTGTAATTCCATTAGCAATTTTTTCTAATAAGATAGTCTTACCGGCTTTTGGAGGAGATACAATCAATCCTCTTTGTCCTTTTCCTATTGGAGAGAATAGGTCAATTACCCGTGTAGATAATTCATATGGCTTGGTTTCTAATGTGAATTTCTCGGTTGGGAAAAGAGGAGTCAGGTTTTCAAAATCAATCCTGTCCTTGGACAATTCCGGATCTTCATGGTTTACAGCTTCAATCTTTAATAATGCAAAATATCGCTCCCCCTCTTTTGGATAGCGAACCTGTCCGGATACCACATCTCCGTTACTTAAATTAAAACGTTTAATCTGTGATGGTGAAATATAGATATCATTAGTACTGGGCAAATAACCACCTGTACGAAGAAAACCAAACCCCTCTTTCATGATATCAAGTATTCCCTCAGAAAACATATATCCTTTTTTCTCAGTTTGTGCCTTTAGGATATTAAAAATTAAGTCAGTTTTCTTCATACGAGCACAATTATTAATATCATATTCATTGGCAATTTTGCATAATTCACTAATTTTCAATTCTTTTAATTCATTTAATTCCAAAATCAAAAACCTCCTCAAGTTCATAAGTAATTTATTCTATTGAGTATTATAAAATTCATCTGAATGAAGTATTACATTAATTTTTCATTCAAAAAGATTAGATGCTGTCCTTAAATATCCTACATTGACTTTATCGGTATTCGCTGCAAATTTTAAGAATAAATATTTTATCATCAGAATTCACTTGAAATCCAGATGTAATTATTAAAAAACAAAAGTGGTCCATTATTCTTAGCAACTTCAAATTTTAATCAATTAATATTACCTATCAAAGAAATATAGTGGGACAAAATTCATGAAGAATAACCCTGGAGTTATTTTTATTAATTTTATTATATCACTTCCTTTTAAAAAAACAATAGATAAAATATTTTTTTATTGTCCTTAATAAGTATTTAGTGGATTTATTTTTTTGACTCGTCAAGTATTTGAAGAATTAACTCATAATCAGTCAGTTTATCCAGGTCAATCATCATTTCCGGATCATTAACCATAATACCTTTAACCGGATATCCTACTATTTCAGCTGCCCTGTCTTCAATTTCTTTTATAGAAAGACATTTCAGCAAATACTTTGCAATGAATTTCATTCCTAATAAAGTAATATATTTTTTAACGTCTTTTCGATTTTCATACAATTCATTAAGTAAAGACTTATTTTGATCAAACAGTTTAGTAGACAAAACGGCTAAATTTCCTCCACAAAAAACACCTTCTTTTAAAGTGGCATAAGATCTAACAGTTTTCGGATACTTTTCTAAAATAGTTTCCTTTGATATAAAAGGATAGTATAAAAATGCTTCCTGTTCCTGGCATTTTGCAATAAAATCATCAATCATTTTTCCGGTAATCAAGGGCACATCAGAGGTCATAATCATTATCTGTTCATTATTTAAATAATTAATACCATTTATTACATTTTCAACAATGGAATCGGTTGATTCAATTATTTTATTTACTTTTTTTTCAATATAAGGTATAAGCTCGCTCTGCGGGCCTACAACAACTATATTGTCTATTTTCTGTGCATGGTTTAATGCATCCACGACATATTCAATCATTGGCGTACCGTTAATCATCAATAATGCCTTGTTATGTAATTCCTGGTGATTCCCTATCGAGCCGTCGCTTTTTCCTCCTGCCAGTACTAAAACTTCCATATCCTTATCACTCCAAAATATATTTTAATTACCTTTCTTGTTTAATTAGTATTTTTAATTGCTTCCCCGATAAAACTTACAAACATTGGATGAGGATAATTCGGCCTGGATTTAAATTCAGGGTGAAATTGCATTCCAATAAACCAGGGATGGTTTTTTAATTCAAAAATCTCGACCAAATTATTTTCTAAATTAATTCCACTGAATATTATATCACTTTGTTTGAATTTTTCCAAAAAGTCATTGTTGAATTCATAGCGATGTCTGTGTCTCTCCTGAATTAACTCTTTCTTGTAGATATGATAGGCCTTTGTGCCTTTAATTAAATTACAATCATAATTTCCTAACCGCATAGTTCCGCCTTTATCATTTATCTTTTTCTGTTTTTCCATTAAATCTAAAATAGGATAAGGTGTTTCAGTATTAAATTCAGTGCTATTAGCTTCATGCAAGCCTATTTTATTGCGGGCAATTTCTATTAGAGCACATTGCATACCAAGACATATACCCATGAATGGTATGTTATTAGTACGGGCATACTTAACTGCCTGTATTTTTCCTTCTATTCCCCGAATTCCAAAACCACCAGGGATAAGTATACCATTAACTCCTCTTAATAAATCCCTGACACCTTGTTTCAATAAGAAATCTGCATCTATTTTTTTTATATTTATTTTACAATTATGGTGGATACCTGAATGGACAAGAGCTTCATTGATACTCATATAAGCATCCTTTAAACGAATATACTTTCCAATAACTGCAATAGTTGTTTGTCTTTCCGGATGGTACAACCGCTTAACCATATCTCTCCATTTTTGCAGGTCAGGTTTTTTTGAAGGCAAATTTAATTTCTTGACTAATAAATCGCCTAATTTTTGCTCTTCCAATACAATAGGGACTTCATATATAGAATCCACATCACCAATTTCGATAATTCCATCCCTCGGTATATCACAAAATAAAGATATCTTGTCTTTTACTGTTTCTGTCAGCCTTGACTGAGAACGGCAAATCAATAAATCCGGTTGTATACCTATCCCCCGGAGCTCTTTTATACTATGTTGAGTGGGTTTCGACTTAATCTCCCTCGCTGCTTTTAAATACGGAAAAAATGAGACATGTGCATATAAGACATTTTCTTTACCTATATCATTTCTAAATTGCCTGATTGCCTCCAAAAAAGGTAAACTTTCAATATCACCAACAGTGCCTCCTATTTCTACAATGATTACATCTAAAGGTTTATCCTTGGATTTGTTTAGGCTCTTGATGTTGTCCTTAATTTCATCAGTAATATGGGGGATAATTTGAACTGTCTTGCCTAAATAATCTCCATGTCTTTCTTTTGAAATAACCGAATTATATACCTTGCCTGTGGTGACACTGTTATTACGGCTTAAATTAATATTAATAAACCTCTCATAATGCCCTAAATCTAAATCAGTTTCAGCTCCATCTTCTGTAACAAAGGCTTCTCCATGCTGAAACGGACTCATAGTACCGGCATCAACATTAAGGTAGGGATCATGTTTTTGAATAGACACTCTTAAACCTCTGCTCTTTAAAATCCTGCCTATAGAAGCAGCTGTAATGCCTTTACCAATCGATGAAACAACACCACCGGTTATAAAAATATATTTTGTCATAAATATCCCCTTTTAAAACTATCGAATTCTAAATATAGTAATAAGTAAAAATAAATAATATTAAATTAACTAATTAGAAAATACTATTTTCAGTTAAAATAAGTTACAAGATAAGAAATCAGTTTACAGTTTACAGTTTACAGTTTTCGGTCAAAGATACTGGTATAGGTAAATGAAATTGCATTGTCGCTTTGTTCTGTGCAATGACAAAAAAGTTTAACGTATTGTGTTAAAGATTAAAAAGTGCAAGTTAAAAAAATAAAATATGTCCAGTATTATTCTCTACTAAAAACAAAAAGCATTAAACCAAAATCTGTAAATTGATAACTGAAATCAGGGAAACCCTACTTAATTTATTCCCATAATATTTTACTGCTTACACGCTACTGACTAATAAATACTTTCATATTATAATAAGAAATAATGTAAAAGATAAGGGTTTACAAAAAATTTTTTTATTATTATTTAAAAATATTGAAAATTAATAATTTAAAACGAATATAGTTGTTTTCCCGGGAAGAGTTGTTGAGTCGATATCAAAACAGTTTTCGCCAATTATATTGATATCCTGTTTATCATTCAGGAATACGGATAACGGATCAATTGACCACTTAATTGCCTCAGTCTTGTAATGCATTGGAATAACAATTTTTGGTTTAATCTGGCTGATTACCTGTTCTGCTTTAAGGCTATTAATTGTAAAGTATCCTCCTACCGGTACGAATAAAATATCTACATCATCTATCTGCTCTAATTGTTCTTTCTCTAATACATGACCCAAATCTCCTAAATGGCATAATATCATATTATCAGTTTTAATCAGAAAAATAGTATTAATTCCTCTATGCTTCCCATAGACACTGTCATGATAAGATAATATTCCTTTAAATTTTATCTTATGTGTTTCACGGTTTACCGGGCCTTTTAATACAACCGGTTTTCCTTTAATACCCATAGTGTTATTATGATCATAATGTTCGTGGCTAATGGTGATTATGTTAATTTTTTCTTTTGTCATATGATATCCTAATGTTTCATCAAAAGGATCGGTTAAAATATTTATGCCTCTTTCATTTGATATTAAAAAACATGATTGTCCTAACCATCTTATTTTCATCACCGGTGATTATCTCCATTTATTAAATAATTATTTTCTTCTTCATTGAGAAAAAATTGAAAAAGGGAATTAATTCTTTTGTTTATCATAGAGCTCTGATAAGAAATTATCATATTCTCAGACTCTGATAGTTCAATAAATGCAAATGGCTCCTGGTTTAATATATTGACAATTTTCTTGATGAGTATTTCATAATTATCCATACTATCATATTTGTTCAATTCAGTTATTTTTTTCATAAGCATTTTGAAATCTAAATAAGTATTCTGATTTTTAGAAATCTGCAATATTCTAACTACATCTTTTATCAAATTCCAATAATACCATTGCCTATTGCGTATTTCCATTAATTTACCATAATTATTTTCGGGATTTTGCAGCGGGCTAAAGGCAACCTGCAATTCAAAAAGTGAAAAGGGAATTCTTTGATGCTCTTTCATTATTTTTTTTAAAAGAGTAAACTCATACAGTTGAACATTTTCTTCACTGGCCCGATCTATCAAGTTTTTATCTTGAATTTTTTTTAAAAACAAAATAACTGTATTTATGTTATAAGTCTCTCTTACTCTCTTCATCTCAGGCCAATCTATATTTTTAATCATATCAGCATTGTAATGAGCAGGTAATCCTGTAATAAGTAAATAATATGTCTTAAAGTCTAATTCAGCCTTTACAATCAGTAAATCCTGTCGGTTGTTTTTTATATAATCAACTTTATATCCAAAAAACTCAAAAGTTTTTTTAAGGGAAATATGGAAATCCTTAATAGTATTGGTATGTAAAAGATTTTGAAATAGTTTTTCAGTTGTATTTAACCATTCTGTTAATCCCCAGCAGTCTTCTGATATTTCTGTATAACGTAAATCTTTTCTCAGAGTATTTTTGATATAATCTACAAATAAACCCCTACTATCCGGCTCTTGTTTAATAATGGCAGAGTAAATCCGGGCATAGCTGAGCGGTTTTTCTTCTTCTTTTAAAATCCCATAAATGGTATCACTAATATCTCTTTCAGTTTCCGGAAGAATTTCTTTTTCAGCAATAATGAAATATTTTTTCTTACTATCATCAATTAAGCCCATTAAAAGACGATCATTAACGTCTAATTTTTTCTTCTGATACCAACCCTTTAACCCTGTAATATATTTTTTTCGATAATTTACTGATGCAGTAATTTCTTCACCATCAGTATCTACAAAGATTATTTCAATATTGCTGTCATTACGACTCCAGCTGAAATATGGCTTTAAATAACTTGTCAGAAAGACAGTACCGGTAAGCAGGCAGTATGAAGTTAGCGTATAGGAAAGATGGGCTTCTTTGTATTTCCATCTAACCAAACCCCATATTCCCCGTTGATACCTGATAAACCTTTGGTCTGCACCTATTGAGGCATTAACATCATGATGTGGTTTTTCTGCTTTAATCTCTTTAATCTTTTCCAGCTCTTCAGTTATCTTCCGATAATGCATTGGCCTATTATTTCTCTCCAGGATGTCATATGCCAAATCAGCAATTGATTTTTTGTACAATTGACACCTCCCACAGGAATAAGAAAATCATTTTTTGTAACTTTTCATTAATTCAACATATCCATCTGCATGTTCCCGTAACATAGCATATTCCTTATCAGTCAACTTTCTGACCACTTTCCCGGGTATACCCATAACCATAGAATTGGCCGGTATTACTGTTTTTGGTGTGACTACAGTACCGGCAGCAATAATGACATTCTCTTCGATTACCACTTCATCTAATATGTTTGCACCTGAACCAATTAAGGAACAATCCTTAATTGTACATCCATGTAAAATTGCTCCATGACCAATTGTAACATAGTTCCCTACTAAAGTGGGCAGATTTTCTGTAACATGGATAACTGTTCCGTCCTGGACACTGGTATGATGACCAATAGAAATTAAATTCAAGTCACCACGCAAAACAGCATAAAACCATATACTGCTATACCGACCTACATCAACCTCACCAATGATACAGCAATTATCAACTACTAAAGCCGTTTCATCTATGTTCGGTGTTTTACCATTATAATTTATAATCATGTCTTACCTCCAATATATCTTTTATTTTACGTGCTGTTTTATCTCCAATCCCGGGTATTTCTTTTAATTCTTCCTGTTTGGCATTTCGGATATCATCTATACTTTTAAATTTTGATAAAAGCTGTCTTTTTCTTTTATCTCCAATTCCAGGTATAAAATCAATAACAGAATTTTTTATCTGTTTACTGCGCAATCTTTTATGGTAACCAATAGCAAACCGATGGGCTTCATCCCTGATTCTCTGCATTAAAAATAATGATTCTGAGTTTTCCGGTAATAAAATAGAATCTTTTTCCCCGGGTCGGAATATTTCTTCTTCTCTTTTTGCCAAAGAGGCTATATCTAATTTAATGCCAAGTTCCTGCAGTATTTGAATACCTATATTTAATTGACCTTTTCCACCATCCAGTAATACCAAATCGGGCAGTGCGTCTTTCTTTGCTTTACTGTCACGAAATCTCCTGTAGAGCACTTCTCTCATCATGGCAAAATCATTAATACCTTTCACTTCTTTTATCTTATAATGTCTGTACCTTTTTTTATCTGGCACTCCTTCTGTAAAGACTACAAGCGATCCAACCGATATCTGTCCGTGAATATTAGAAATATCATATGCCTCAATATGTTTCGGTAATGACTGTAAATTCAAATAATCTTGTAGCTCGTGCAGTCCCTGATTAAGGGAACTGTGGTTCTTTGTGTTAATCAGGTAACTGCCTACTTTTTTCTTATAATGTTTGCTTATCTTCCCCTGGTCTATTACCTTCTCAATCATCTGTATAGTATCCCTGATTTTGGCAGCCTTTTCAAACAGCATTAACTGGGAAACTATCTTCATTTCATCTTTTAAATCTTTCAATAATTGGTTATGCTGCCCGGTTAATAAGAGACAGCATTCGTCTACTTTTTTTCGGTAATCATCCCGGTTTATCTTTTGAGCACAAGGAGCGGAACACAGATTAATCTGATAATCAAGGCAGGTTGTGCCCATTTTGATTTTTCTATTACTGCAATTTCTCAATTTGAATATTTCTCTTAATTTTTTAACCGCTTTTTTGGTTACTTCTACATCTACAAACGGTCCAAAATACCGGGCTTTTTTATCTTTCTCATACCTATTTTTTCGGACTAATTGAATAGCAGGATATTCTTCCCTGCAGGTTATTTTAATATATGGATAACTTTTATCATCCTTTAGCTGGGTATTAAAATAGGGATTTTTTGTTTTTACCAGTCTACTTTCTAAAAGCAATGCTTCCATCTCTGACCCGGTGATAATATAATCCACATCATCTATCCTGTTTATCATTTGGCTTACTTTTAATGAATGAGTGTAGGATTTATTAAAATAAGAGCTTACTCTGTTTCTTAAAGAAATTGCCTTACCGATATAAATAATTTTGCCAGTTTTATCCTTGAAAAGATATACTCCACTTTGTTGGGGCAATTGTTTGACTTTTTCTAAAATATTCATATTTTGATTCTACCATAAGTTTAATTGCTTATACTTTAATTATGTCTTTATTATGGCCGGTATTTATGATTTCTTTCAAATATTTGCCGGTGAAAGAATCAGGGTGCTGTATAATTTCTTCAGGCGTTCCTTCAAAGACTATCTCTCCTCCCTCATCTCCTCCTCCAGGTCCTAAATCAATAATGTGATCCGCCGACTTGATTACTTCCAGATTATGCTCAATTACCAGTACAGTATTACCCTGTTCGACTAATCTGTTTAATACATTTAAAAGTTTGCTGACATCATCAAAATGCAATCCTGTAGTGGGTTCATCTAAAAGATATAATGTCCTGCCGGTGCTTATTTTGCTTAACTCCTTAGCCAGTTTAATTCTTTGTGCTTCTCCTCCTGATAAAGTACTTGCAGATTGACCTAATTTAATATAACCCAGTCCTACATCAACAAGAGTCTGTAATCCTCTATTTATTTTGGGAATATTCTCAAAAAATTGACAGGCTTCATCAACTGTCATATCTAACACTTCAGCAATATTTTTATTTTTATATTTTACCTCTAATGTCTCCTGGTTAAACCTGTTTCCCTTGCAAACCTCACAGGGAATATAGATATCAGGTAAAAAAAACATCTCTATCTTTACTATTCCTGCACCCTGACATGCTTCACACCTTCCGCCCTTCACATTAAAACTAAATCTTCCTGACTTGTATCCTCTCACCTTTGCTGTTTTTGCCTTTGCAAACAATTCCCTTATCGGGGTAAAGACTCCGGTATAAGTAGCAGGATTTGAACGTGATGTTTTCCCTATGGGTGACTGGTCAATGGTTATAACTTTATCGATATTTTCAACACCTTCTATTCGGTCATATTCACCAGGCCTGACTCTGCTATGGTATAATATTTTATTCAATGATTTGTATAATATATCCTCTACCAGTGTGCTCTTTCCAGAACCGGATACTCCGGTTACACAGTTAAATTTACCTAAAGGTATGGAGACATTTATATTTTTCAGGTTAAATTGCCTGGCGCCAATTATATTTATACTCTTACCATTCCCGTTTCTCCTGCTTGTTGGGACAGGTATCTTCTTTTTCTTGCTCAAATACTGACCTGTTATTGATTTTTTATTTTTCTGGACACTTTCTTCATCACCCTGTGCCACTAAATGCCCTCCATGGATTCCGGCACCCGGTCCCAGGTCAATAATAAAATCGGCTGAACGAATAGTATCCTCATCATGTTCAATAACAATCACTGTATTTCCCTGGTCTCTAAGCTGAAAAAGAGTCTTTAATAATTTATCATTATCCCGTTGATGCAATCCAATTGATGGTTCATCCAGAATATATAAAACTCCCGTCAGGCTTGAACCTATTTGTGTAGCAAGTCTTATCCGCTGATTTTCTCCTCCGGCAAGTGTAGAGGTAGCCCGGGAAAGAGTAATATAGTCCAAACCAACATTCATTAAGAAATTAAGTCGGTTGCTGATTTCCTTTCTAATCTGTTTTGATATTTCTGTTTCTCTATCATCTATATGAAGATGTTTAAAAAATTTAATAATTGCCTTTATCGTCATGTCCGATAATTGAGCAATGGAATACCCGTTGATTTTCACCATAAGACTTTCCGGGCGAAGTCTTTGTCCGTTACAAACCGAACAATTGCTGATTGTCATATATTTTTGAATCTCATATTGCACATATTTTGATTTAGTCTCTCTGTATCTTCTTTTTAAATTATTTATGACTCCTTCAAATTCATTTGTATGCAACCATGTTTTGTCATCTTCATAATGTTTATATTCAAAATTTATCTTTTCATCTCCAGATCCATAAAATAAAATATTTTTCTGCTCATCTGTTAACTGATTAAATGGAATATCCAGTGAAAAACCATAATGTTTTGCAACACCGGATAAAATGTGATTCAGGTATCTACCTTTAACTTTACCCCATGGTGCCAGAGCCCCTTCCATGACTGATTTACTTTTATCGGGAACTACCAAATCATGGTCAAATGCCATCTTGTATCCCAAACCTGTACAATTTGGACAAGCTCCATATGGACTATTAAAAGAAAAAATTCTGGGTGTTATTTCAGGCAGGTTAATTCCACAATGAGGACAGGAGAATTTCTCACTAAAAACATGTTCTTTATCATCTTCATCCAGAACAATTACTAACCCTTCACCTAATTGTAATGCAGTTTCAACAGAACTGCTTACCCTGCTCTTTATTTCCGGTTTTACTATTAATCTATCAATAACTATGTCTATATCATGCATTTGATAACGAGCTAATTGGATATCATCATCCACTTCAACCATTTCTCCATCAACCCGTAACCGGATAAAACCCTTCCTTCTAATATCTTCAATCACCTGACGGTGTTCACCTTTTTTAGCCCTGATCACAGGTGCCAATATCTTTATTCTGCTATTTTGGGGCATATCCATTATCTGTTCAACAATTTGATCTAATGTCTGCCTTGTTATTTTTCTGCCACATTCGGGACAATGAGGTATACCGATTCTGGCATATAATAAGCGCAAATAATCATATATCTCGGTTACAGTTCCCACAGTAGAACGTGGGTTTTTACCTGATTTTCTCTGGTCAATCGAAATAGAAGGCGATAACCCTTCAATATAATCTACATCAGGCTTGTCCATTTTTTCCATAAATTGTCTTGCATAAGAGGACAGAGATTCAATATAACGTCTCTGGCTCTCTGCATAAATAGTATCAAAAGCCAGAGAGGATTTTCCTGAACCACTTAAACCGGTTATAACAATCAGTTTATTTCGGGGTATGCTCAGAGAAATATTTTTTAAATTATGTTCCCTTGCCCCTTTGATGATAATGTTGTTTTGCATATTTTTTAACTCCCATTTTTGCTTTGCAATTTGCAATTAATTTAAGATATCATTATTTGTGTATAAAAAAAGTATAACGTATACCGTATAACGTATAACATTAAGATAATCAATATTATAAATAAAAAATCAATCTTCCAATAGACTACTCATAATCAATCATTCATCAGATTTCCAAATTTCAGAACCAATACATTTTTTTATATTATCCCTATAATCAAACTAATAAGTTACATTCTCAACTAAATTTAAAAGTGGGAAAGGTTTTAGAACTCCAATATTTGAAATATTACTGCGAATCTTTTGAAATTATTTACCTATGAACTAAAAACTGATATCTGAAAACTATTTTCTATTTATGCTTACCCTGTATTTCTTTTAACTATAATCTGGATACTATTTTTCTTGAACATTGTCTTTAACTACCTACCAACTACCAATGACTAACTACTATTATCTCCCGCTTATTCACACATTATTTTATTATCTTAGTGTATACACGATACTTAATTAATTTTATTTAAACATTGTTCTTTCTTTTTTTAATCTCCTTATTTCATCTCTCAGCAAGGCTGCTTTTTCAAAATCCAATTGTTTGGCAGCCTGATTCATTTCATTCTTAAGTGATTTTAGCAGGCTGCTTAAACTGCTCTTTGGCAGGTATTTTGCTTTCCCTTCCCCTACTGAGTATTCTTCTTCCTCTAAATCAACCTTTTCATTATAAAGCATTTCATAGATGGGTTTTTTAATGGTTTGCGGGGTAATGTTATATTTTTTATTATACTCCAATTGAATCTTTCTTCTGCGATTAGTTTCATTTATTGCTCTCTGCATGGAACCGGTTATTTCATTACAATACAGTATAACGGTACCATTTACATTTCGCGCTGCACGTCCCATAGTTTGAATCAGGGATGTTTCTGACCTTAAAAAACCTTCTTTATCTGCATCAAGAATTGCTACCAGGGAAACTTCCGGTAAATCCAGCCCCTCTCTTAATAAATTAACACCAACCAGTACATCAAACTTTCCTTCTCTGAGATTTTTCAATATCTTAATTCTTTCTATGGTACCGATTTCTGAGTGAAGATACCTTACATTTATATTAATGTTCTGTAAATAATTAGCTGTATCTTCTGCCATTCTCTTTGTTAATGTAGTAACCAGTATTCTCTCTTTTTTAACAACTCTTTTTTTGATTTCTGCAATAAGGTCATCAATTTGAAATTCAGCCGGTTTTATAATCACTTCCGGATCTGCCAATCCGGTAGGTCGGATAATCTGCTCAACAATCTGCTGGCTTTTTTCAAGTTCATACCGGGCGGGAGTTGCCGATACAAATATGGCCTTCTTGATATATTTTTCAAATTCATGAAAAACTAACGGGCGGTTATCATAAGCAGAAGGCAGCCGGAAACCATACTTTACAAGACTGTCTTTTCTTGATTTATCTCCTGCATACATTCCTCTTATCTGAGGTAATGTCACATGTGATTCATCAATTATCATCAAAAAAGACCGGGGGAAATAATCTAATAGAGTAGCCGGTGGTTCACCAGGATTTCTTCCACTTAAATGTCTGGAATAATTTTCAATACCTGTGCAATAACCAAATTGGACAAGCATTTCCAAATCATATTTCGTTCTTTGTTTTAACCTTTCTGCCTCTAATACCTTATTATGCTTTTTAAAATACGTAAGCCTCTCCTCTAACTCATTGTTAATTGTTTTTATTGCTTCTTTTACACGACCATGAGTAGTAACAAAATGTTTTGCCGGGTAAATAGCGACTGTTTCTTTTTTTTGTATTTTATGCCCGGTTAAAGGATTTATCTCATGAATTGCTTCAACAACGTCTCCGAATAGTTCTATTCGGAATGCACTTTCAGAATATGCAGGAAATACTTCTACTATATCTCCTCTGACCCTAAAAGAGCTTCTCTGAAATTCAATATCATTTCTTTCGTACTGAATATCAATTAATCTATTAATAATATCACTTCTCGGGTATTGCTGGTTTTCCCTTATAATCAATACCAGATTAGAAAAGTCACCAGGAGAACCCAGACCATATATGCAGGAGACACTTGAAACAATAATTACATCTTTTCTTTCCAGTAAATTAGCTGTAGCGGCTAACCTTAACCTGTCAATCTCTTCATTGATAGAAGAATCTTTTTCAATATAAGTGTCAGTTCGAGGTATATATGCTTCAGGTTGATAGTAATCATAGTAGCTTACAAAATAACCAACAGCATTATGAGGGAAATATTGTTTAAACTCATTGCACAGTTGCGCTGCTAAAGTCTTGTTATGTGATATAACCAGGGTCGGTAATTGCAGGTTTTGAATTATATTAGCCATAGTAAATGTTTTTCCTGAACCGGTAACACCAAGCAGTGTTTGGATTTCCTTTTTATTCTGAAAACCATTGCTGATTCTGTCTATTGCCTCCGGCTGATCTCCCTGAGGTTTATAATTAGAAACTAACTGAAATTTTTTTACCATTTAAAAATACCTATAAAATGTTTTGTATGTTTTAATCATAATACTCTTTAATAAAAATAGTTCAAACAATTATTATATCACATATTATAATTTAGTCAGCAGGGTAAATATAATGAGGTTTGTTTACCTTTTGATAGTGTCTTTTACCAATACATATAATTGTTTATTGTAATATATTGTAATTACAGCAGATAAATTACTTGGTCTCTTTATCACACATAGTATTTAATAATAAATAATCTATATTACTTCTTAGAAATTTCTTTCAATAAATACATATTCTTTCAATTGAATTATTGAAAATTTTTATTCAGTTCTTCCCATAAATGTAGAACCTGTTTTTTAGTATATTCCAGGCTGTTACTATTATCAATAATATAATCAGCCATTTTTACCTTTTCCTCTATCGGTATCTGTGTTTTAATCCTTTTCAGGGCATCTTCCCGTGTCAGATTGTTTCTTTTCATTAATCTGTTTATCTGTTTTTTTGGATCGAGATATACAACAATGATTTTATTCATCATATTCTCAAAGCCTGTTTCAAAAAGTAAAGGTACATCAACAATACAAACAGTACTCCTGTTGCTGTTATTACTTATATTTTCTAACTTCTTTTTTATCACTTCAGTGATTTCCGGGTGAGTAATCTGATTCAATAATTTGAGTTTGTTTTTGTCAGAAAAAACAATATTTCCTAATTTTTTCCTGTTGATTTCCTGATTTTCCCTTAATATTCCTACACCAAAATGTTTCACAATTTTTTCCCAGGCCTTTTTCTTTGGGCGTACAACTTCCCTGGCAATAATATCTGCATCAATAATATCTGCACCTAATTCCCTGAACATATCTGCAACAGTTGTTTTTCCGGATACAATTCCCCCGGTGAGCCCTATAATAAGTGCTTTCAAATTATTTTTACCTCATTGTTATAATAAAACTAAAATAATTATCATATTATTCCAAATCACCCCAGCGATGGCCGGTCTTAAAATTGACTATTAGTGGAATACTCAATTGCAGGCTTCCCTCCATTATGCTCCTAATAATTAATTTTCTGTCTTCTATTTCAAATTCTGGTATTTCAAAGATTAATTCATCATGAATCTGTAAAATCAAACCACTGTCAAGATTTTTTTCTCTCATTGCTTCGTTTATTCTAATCATAGCAATTTTAATCAAATCTGCAGCTGTTCCCTGAATAGGTGTATTAATAGCAGTCCGCTCGAAAAACTCCCGAATATTTCTGTTATGACTGTCAATGCCCTCAAGATATCTTCTACGGTTTAACATTGTATGCACATATTTATTTTTCCTTGCACTTACAATCTGCTCCTCTATAAATTCTTTAACCCTGTAATATTTTTGAAAATATGCATCTATATAAAGCTGTGCCTCATTCCTGCTGATACCCAGGTTATTTGCCAAACCATAACTGCTTATTCCATAGATAATTCCAAAATTTATAGTCTTGGCAATTCTTCGCATCTCTTCGCTGACAATATTCTCATCAATATTGAATAACTTTGCCGCAGTGAATGCATGTATATCCTCACCTTTTGAAAATGCCTGTAATAAATTTTCATCCCGGGATAGATGTGCTAATATCCTTAATTCTATCTGGGAATAATCAGCTGAAAGGTAGATATAGTCCTTTTCCGCAATAAATGCATTTCTGATTGCCTTTCCTAACTCAGTCCTAACAGGAATATTCTGTAAATTCGGGTTGTTGCTGCTTAACCTTCCGGTTGTAGTTCCTGTTTGATTAAAGCAGGTATGGAGTCTGCCGGTTTCCGGATTAATAAGTTGAGGTAATTTATCAATATAGGTATTTTTTAATTTTTCCAGTTCACGGTAATTGAGTATCTTTGCTACTATTTCATGTCTTTCTGATAACTTATTCAGAACACCAGCATCAGTGGAATAGCCTGTTTTAATTTTTTTAGTTGCAGGTAGTTTTAATTTTTGAAATAATATATAGCTCAACTGTTTTGGGGAATTAGGGTTAAATTTTTCACCAGCCATATTAAATATTTCTTTTTTAATATCTCCAATTTTTTTAGAAAATTGCTGGGACATTTCCTTAAGAAAGGCGCTATCCAGCTTTATTCCCCTTTTTTCCATCTGAAAAATAACCTTAATAAGGGGTAATTCAATTTCCTGGTAAAGTTCTTCTAAATGGTTTTCCTTTAACAATTTGTTAAAATATTTCTTTAAAGGTATCAATGTCTTGATTTGTCTACAAAGTTCTAACTCTTTTTCAGAAATATCATTATCACCCTGTATGCCTGTTGCTATTGTAATTCCTGCCTGCTCTGAGTAATCCTGTATTGTCTTTGTCAGAGAATATTCTGTTTGGGATGGATTTAGCAGATATGCAGCAATCATTATGTCAAAATAAGGCAGATTGAAAAAAAAGCTATTTTCATGAAAGCAGTTCCAGATATTTTTCAGATCATAGCCAACCTTTTCAATTTTTTTATCCTGAAAAAGTGGATACAGATATTCTTTTATCTGTTTTAATGAAAAGTATTCAGATTTTTTAATCAAAGCATTGCCTGCATCAATTCTAATCAGATACACATCTTCCTCAATAGCAAATAATATTTTATCTATCACTCCGGTAAAATCTCTTTTCAGGCTTGCCTTGTTAAATAAAAAAGAAAATATATCTTTAGATTTAATTTTTTTTGTTAACTGCTTTAGCTCTGATACTTTTTTTATCTCGTGAAGTGAAATATATTCCTCTTCAGCTTGACTATTTTTATTACCATCATCAGGTAATTTTTCTAACAATTTTTTAAATTCATATTTCTGGAAAAGACTCCGCAGCCTTGAATAGTCAGGTCCTTTATATAAAACATTTTTAATTTTTAAATCAAGATCCATATCCTTTTTTATAATAGCTAACGATTTGCTTAACTCTGCCTGTTCCTGGAATTTTTCAATTTTATTCCTTATTGCAGGCTTTTCTATCATATCCTTGTTATTTATTATATTTTCCAGGCTACCGAATGTTTTTATTAAATCACTGGCAGTTTTTTCTCCTATGCCGGGAACACCGGGAATGTTATCTGATTTATCTCCTTTTAAACCCACATAATCCGGGATTAATTGAGGAGAAAATCCTAAAAATTCCTTTACAGAATCCAACTGGTACTGCTTGACCTGCGTAATCCCTTTTTGCATTAATAATATCTCTGTGTCCTTATCAATTAGCTGTAATAAATCACGGTCACCTGTTACAATAACAGTCTGATAATCACTGTTCTTTGCCATCTCTGCCAGAGACCCTATAATATCATCTGCCTCAAAACCTTCAACAGCAATTGAAGGAATATTGTAGCAATCAACTATTTCTTTTATAATGGATAGTTGTTCTATCAATTCCTGTGGCATCTTCTCCCGCTGTGCCTTATATTCACTATACTGTTTATGGCGAAAGGTAGGTTTAGGGGTATCAAAGGCAATAATTAATCCGTCCGGCTTTTGTTCCTCCAGTAATCTTGTGAGTACTAAAGTAAATCCATAAGCGGCATTTATTAACTGTCCATGTGTAGTAGTCAATTTTGGCAATGCAAAGAAAGCGCGGTAGATTAAACCCTGTCCATCAATCAGGTATAGTTTTTTTGTATCTTTTTTACTCATAATTATAATAATCTTTCTTGACGTATCTTGTATATATTTGAATTCAGCTGTCAAATAAATCTTTTTTATTATTTTTCATATTTTTCCACGTTTTACAAACCTTATTTTACAGGCATTTTACTTGACATTATAAATATACTAAACTATAATTTTTAAGAATGTTTCCATTAAACCAGAAACAATTATGCCGAAGTGGCGAAATTGGTAGACGCACTGGACTCAAAATCCAGCGGGCCTCGCAGCTCATGTCGGTTCGACTCCGACCTTCGGCACCATTAAAATTCTTTTATTCACTACCCTCAAACCACACCCTGCTATAATTTAATACATTCTTTATTTCACTAATAATTTTTTCGTTGTATTCTATCCTATCATCAGTTTGCTGGCGATAAATTTTTTGTGGTGATTTGAAGTGAATAATGACATTGTTTTGACCAGGATATTTTTTAAATATTTTTTTCAGGTCTTTCAAACTTTGTTTATCTATATGATTAATATCTGCCTCGATATGTAAAAGGTGCTTATTACTCTTTCTGCTATTATTTTTACGTCTTTTTTTTATCTTATATTCATTGATAGGTGTAATTGATTCAGCCAGTAGTTTTACATTAAACTCTGCTGCATCAAGGCGGCCTTCAACTATTATTATATTCTCCTCACTGAGCGCCTCTTTGTAATCTTCGTATGTTTTTGGGAATACTATTACATCAACAGTACCGTCTAAATCCTCTAAAACAAAAAGAGCCATCATATTGCCGTTTTTAGTTGTTTTTTTGCGCAAAGAAGTAATTATACCACCAAGAACCAGTTTACTCTTATCTGCAAATTGGTTTAATTGTGCAGAATTGCCAGAAACCGCTTGTTTTAGCTTCTCCTGGTAATCTTCCAGTGGATGGTGTGATAGATAGAAACCAAGTGTTTCTTTCTCCATTGTTAATAAATCCTTATCTGAAAATTCGTCAATATCCGGCAATGGTATATCATCTGTCTGTTGAGATTGAGAATTTTCAGACATTAAAGAAAAAAGATTGGTCTGACCATTTCTCTTGTCTTTCTGCATCTCATTCCCTAAATTGATGGCTTTTTCCAAAATTGATAATAATTGGGCTCTTTTGGATTTAGTGGAATCAAATGCACCGCATTTTATCAGACTTTCAATGACCCTGCGATTCATAGTTTTGAAATCCACCCTGCGGCAAAAATCAACAAGGGAGGTAAAATGACCATTTGCTTTTCTTTCTTCTATAATATTTTCAATAGCTGCTCTTCCTACATTTTTTACTGCAGCAAGGCCAAATCGGATTGCATCTTTGTCAACAACTGTGAAGTCAATCAGGCTTTCATTGATATCCGGTGGTAATATCTTAAGTCCCATATTCTGACATTCTTTTATATACTTTACTACTTTATCAGTATTTTGCATAATACTTGTTAGTAGTGCAGCCATAAACTCAACAGGGTAGTGTGCCTTTAGATAAGCGGTCTGGTATGATATAAATGCATATGATACGCTATGCGATTTGTTAAAACCATATCCGGCAAAATATGCAATAAGATCAAATATTTCACTTGCAGTCTGTCTTTCAATTTCATTTTTTACAGCTCCCTCTATAAACAGCTGCTGTTGTTTTTTCATTACCTCTTTTTTCTTTTTGCCCATGGCTTTTCTCAAAATATCTGCCTGTCCAAGGGAAAAACCTGCTAATTGGCTGGCAATCTGCATTACCTGTTCCTGGTATACAATAACACCATATGTATCACGTAAAATAGGTTCTAAACTGGGATGTATGTACTTTATTTCAGAATTTCCTTTTTTTCGGTCAATAAAATCATCAATCATATTACTGCCCAGGGGACCCGGCCTGAATAAGGCTATAAGGGCTGTTATATCCTCTATATTCCTGGGTTCTAACCGCTTGACCAGATCAATCATGCCTGAACTTTCTAATTGAAACAATCCACAGCATTCCCCTCTGGATAATAATTGATACACTTTTTCATCATTGAGTGGAATATTTTCAATATCAATATTTTCTCCACGTGTTTTCCGGATAATCTTTAGGGTGTTATTGATTACTGAAAGAGTTCTCAAACCCAGAAAATCCATTTTTAATAATCCTAATGATTCCAGTACATCAGCTGCATATTGTGTCGATATTTCGCCATCAGATGTTAGTTGCAGGGGAACAAAATTGGTAAGTGACTCTTTAGACAGTACTACACCGGCAGCATGGGTTGAAGCATGTCGGGATAATCCTTCCAATTTTGATGATATCTCGATCATTTTATTTATATTAGCATCATTTGCCATTATATTTTTTAATTCAGGTTCCAGCTTCAATGCTTTTTCAATGGTCATTTTGGGATCCATGGGCACTAATTTGGCAATTTTGTCCACCTGTCCATAAGGTATACCCAGAGCCCTGCCAACATCCCGAATTGCTGCCCGGGCAGCCATAGTACCAAAAGTAATTATTTGAGATACTTTATCTCTTCCATATTTCTTACTGACATATTCAATAACATCCCCTCTTTCTTCATAACTGAAATCAATATCGAAATCCGGCATGCTGATTCTTTCAGGGTTCAGGAATCTTTCAAAAAGTAAATTATAATCCAGGGGATTTATGCTGGTAATGTTGAGACAATAAGCTATCAGACTTCCTGCTGCAGACCCTCTTCCAGGACCTACCATAACATGATTATTTTTTGCATAATTAACAAAATCCCATACAATAAGAAAATATGTGGCAAAACCCATCTTTTTAATAACTGATAATTCATAATCCAGTCTTTCTCTGATTTCCTTATTTAATTCCTTGAATTTAGTCTTTGCACCTTCGTAACAAAGCTGTCGTAAATAATCATTATCTGTAAGCTTTTCGGGTAAATCAAAATCAGGTAGATGGGCATTACGAAATTCAATTTCCAGATTACATTTTTCGGCTATTTTTAAAGTATTGCTTAATGCTTCGGGAACATCAATAAAATGCTGTTGCATTTCTTCAGGGGTATTAAAATAGAATTCATCAGTACTTAATTTCATTCTATTCGGATCATCAAGGTTGGTTGCTGTCTGAATACATAACAGTACATCATGGGCTTCCCTGTCTTCTCTATTTATGTAATGTACATCATTTGTTGCAACTAAAGGTATTTCTAACAGACGTCCCAATTTAATCAGCTCTTCGTTCACTTTGATCTGTTCCGGCATAGTATTATTCTGTATTTCCAAATAAAAATCATCCTTACCGAATATCTGCTGATAGGAAACTGCCAGTTCCCTGGCTTCGGTAAAATTATTCTGCAGAATCATTCGGGGAACCTCTCCTTTTAGGCAGGCAGATAACCCAATTAAACCCTTACTGTATTTTTTTAAAATATCTTTATCTATTCTCGGTTTATAATAGAATCCTTCTAAAAAAGACTTTGTTACCAACTGGAGGAGGTTCTGGTAACCCTCTTTATTCTTAACCAGAAGTATTAAATGGCTGGGTGATTCTTTTTTTCCATTTGATTTATCTTTCCTGCTCTTAGGGGCAACATACACTTCACAACCAATTATTGGTTTAATTTTATTAGCTACTGCTTCTTTGTAAAAATTTATCACACCATACATTACTCCATGATCAGTTAAAGCTAATGCTGGCATGTTATTCTTTTTTGCCTTTGAAATCAGGTCTTTTATCCTGCATGCCCCGTCAAGAAGGCTATATTCAGAATGTACATGAAGATGGACAAAATTTATCTTTTCTGACATATTTAAACACTCTCTTAAATTTCTAAAAAAATGGAAAGCCTGGCTGGCTTCCCATTAATTATTTCTCTATATTAATACTATCACAAATTTTTCTTAATTTTCTATTATGATTAAAAATATTTGAATTTTCTAAAAGATTTTTAATCCGGATTACTTGAAGAAAATCTTTGCGAAATCAATCCATTCCTGGTTAACTGTTTTAATCTCTTTTGTCGCTTCTTCCAGAGGAGTGGCAACTATTTGATTTCCCTTCATAGCTGCAAGCTTTCCAAATTCCTGTTGTTCGATTAACTCAACTGCCTTTACACCGGTGCGCAGACCCAGCATCCTGTCAAATACAGTAGGAATTCCTCCTCTTTGCATGTGTCCGATCACGGCATGTCTTGTTTCTATACCGGTTTTTTCAGTAATTATATCCCCTAATGATTGCCCGATTTCTCTCTTTTTTAGTATCATATGACCAAATTGGTCTAACTCTTCTTCTCCCATACCAACTCCTGGCAATTCTACTCCTTCCGAGACAACAACTAAGGCATATTTTTTCCGGGAATATACTCTTTGCAGTTGCTTGCACATTCCTTCTATGTCCGGGGTTTCTTCCGGTATCAAAATCCAGTCTGCACCGGAGGAAAGACCCGTATAAAGAGCTACCCAGCCGGCATGTCTTCCCATTACTTCCAGTATCATTACACGATGATGGGATCTACCTGTATCTTCCAGACTTTTCATGGCTTCTACTGCCCTGGTAACTGAGCTGTCAAAGCCAAAGGTAAAATCTGTATCAGATAAGTCATTATCCATTGTTTTGGGGGCACCAACCACATTTACCTGATGTTCATGGTATAACTTACTGGCAACACCCAGAGTATCTTCTCCTCCCATTGCTAATATAGCATCCAAACCATAATTATTTATTGTATTTAATACTCTCTGTACACCGCCTTCAATTTTAAATGGATTAGTCCGGGAGGTTCCCAGGAAAGTTCCTGCTTTATCAATTAATTCCTCTGCATCCTGTAAATGAATTTTAAAAAGGTTTCCATCAATTAATCCTCTCCAGCCATCCCTGATGCCAAAAACTTCATAATTATAATCATGGGCTCTATAAACAGCACCGCGAATAGCCGGATTTAATCCACAACAATCTCCTCCACCAGTTAAAATTCCTATTCTTTTTGACATAAGTAATTCCTCCCAAAAATGTATATTATATTTTTTTATGATTTAACATTATTTATGCCTTATTGTTTGAACCTAATACTCTGATACGCCCTCTTATAACCTCTTTTGCAGCTTCTTTTGCAGGTGCCAGCATTTTTCGGGGATCTATCTCTTCAGGGTTTTTTTCAAGAAAATCATTTGCGGCTTTAGTAAAAGCCATACGAATTCGGGTATCAATGTTTATTTTAGTTATACCTGCAGCTATTCCTTTTCTTATTTCTTCATCACATGCCCCGGATGCTCCGTGCAAAACCAAAGGTACTCCTGTTAAATCTCGTATCTTTTCTATTCTTGGTATATCCAACTGTGCTATTGGTTCCTTACATCCATGAATTGTTCCCACTGCGGCAGCCAATGAATCAATTTTAGTCATTTTGACAAATCTTTCAGCCTCTTCCGGATCAGCCATATATTCCTTTATTTTTTCAAGAGCTACACCAGGCTCATCGCTGGAATCCATCTTCCCGATTTGACCGATTTCGGCTTCTACCGGTACATCGCAAACATGAGCCATTTCAACTACTTTTTTGGTCATTGCCACATTTTCATCAAAGGGAAGCTTGGATCCATCAAACATCAATGAAGTAAAGCCAGCTCTCAAACAAAGAATATTCTGATTATAATCAGTTCCATGGTCTAAGTGTAACACAACCGGTATAGTTGCCCTTTCCGCCATTGACCTGACCATACTGACAATCATGTCCAGGCCGGCATATTGAATTGCTCCCTGGGAAGCCTGGACTATAACCGGGGATTTTTCCTCTTCTGCCGTTTCAATGATAGCTTGAACAATCTCCATATTGTTTGCATTAAATGCTCCGACAGCATACTGTCTTTTTTGTGCGTCAATTAACATCTCTTTACTGGTTACTAATGGCATTCTATTCTCCTCTCAATATTTTAGAAATTCCAGTTTTAATTATTTTTTTTATTGATTAATATCAGATTGATAAAAATTCTCAATGTTTTTTTATTATATAGCTGTTGTAATCTTATTGCAAACATAAAAAATCTTTAATGTCTAAATAGTCATATGTATAGGAGGTGTCTGCGAGTATAATTATATAATATTCGGCAAATAAAACAGGTAAATATATTTGAGTAAAAGTTTATTTGGTGTTATATTCAAAAAAGCCTGTTTATTATTAAAAATAGACTATGGGCTTAAATAAAAAAGAAAGGAGATAAATATGCCAGAATTTGGAAATGAAAATAACCCTGATAAATTTGCTAATATAACAGAAAAGATATCAAAGATACAAATTGGAAAAGGTATAATTAAAATATTATTCCTGCTCATTCTTATTATTTATCTTGCCAGCGGTATTTATATTGTTCAGCCAAATGAACAGGGTGTAATAAAGCGCTTTGGAAAATTTGCAAGAATTGACAGTCCTGGATTGCATTATCATCTTCCCTACCCTTTTGAATCAGCCCTGACCCCCTCTGTTACTGAGGTAAAGCGTATTGAAATTGGCTTTAGAACTGTTCGGGGAGGTTACGTAGAAGTATCCGAGGAGGCATTAATGCTAACCGGTGATGAGAATATTGTCAGTGCAGAGTCAATAGTCCAGTACAGGATAAAAAATGCTGCTGATTATCTCTTCAATATCATTGAACCGGAACAAACGGTTAGGAATGCTGCTGAAGCAGCATTACGACAGGTCATTGGGGAACGAAAAATTGATGATGCTTTAACTGAGGGAAAGTATGAAATACAGGAAGAGTCAAAGGTATTAATTCAAGAACTGCTTGATTCCTATGAATCAGGGATTGTAGTTATTGCAGTACAGCTTCAGGATGTAAATCCTCCTGAGGAGGTTTCGTCAGCTTTTAAAGATGTGGCCAGTGCAAAAGAAGATAAAAGCAAATTCATCAATCAGGCTGAAGGCTATCGGAATGACATAATTCCAAATGCCAGAGGTGAAGCTGCTAAGATTATCAAAGAAGCCGAGGGTTACAAAGTTGAGAGAATAAGAAAAGCTGAAGGAGATGTTGCTAAATTTAATCAGGTTCTGACTGAATACCAAAATGGAAAGGATGTAACAAAATATCGTCTGTATATTGAGACTATGGAATTAATACTGCCTAAGATGAAAAAATACATCATGGAAACGAATAATGATACTGACTTGCTGAAATTTTTACCTCTGAGTGATTCATTTATGCCAGAAATCCTCGGAAAGGAGGCTACCAAATAATGAGAAAAAGTTTATTAATAATTATTTTAGTATTAGTTATCATAGTTGCAAATTTTTCCTTCTTTATTGTTGATGAAACCAAGCAGGCTATAATTCTGCAATTCGGCAAGCCTATAAAAGCAATTCAGCAAGCCGGTCTATATATGAAAATACCTTTTATTCAAAATGTAGTATTGTTTGAAGGAAGACTGCTTATCTATGATGCCCAGCCGACAGAGATTATTACCCGGGATAAGAAAACTTTAATTTTAGACAATTATGCCAGATGGAAAATTGAAGATCCTTTGCTTTTCCTGCAAACTGTTAGAGATATTAATGGCGCACAGGCAAGACTGGATGACATTATTTACTCAGAATTGAGAGTAGATTTGGGAAAGTTTGATATGAGTGAAATTGTCTCTCAAAAAAGAACAGAAATTATGAAGACAGTAACTGAACGAAGTAATGAAAAATCAATAGAATATGGAATTAACATTATTGATGTAAGAATTAAAAGAGCGGATTTACCTCCTGAAAATGAGCAAAATATCTTTGCCAGAATGGAAGCTGAACGTGAAAGAATTGCCAAACAATATCGAGCAGAAGGTGAGGAAGAATCTGCAAAGATTATTGCAGAAACAGAGAGAGAAAAAACAGTTATTCTCGCTGAAGCATACAAGGAAGCGCAACAGTTAAGAGGTGAAGGAGAGGCAGAAGCAATTCGAGTATATGCAGAAAGTTTTAATCAGGACCCGGAATTTTACAAATTCTACAGGTCATTGGAAGCATATTTAAATAGCTTTAATGAAAACACCACTATTTTATTATCTCCTGATAATGAATATATAAAATATATTAATGATTTATCAGGTAATTAGAATTTTATAAAATAAACAAAAAGGGTCTTTTGTGTATTTATCTTACTGGATGATAACACAAAAGACCCTTTTGAATTATTCAATATTACCGAAAGCTTCTAAAGCTAAACTTTGTGCAGATAAAAAAATATGATTATCGATTAATATCCTTCTGAGAGATCCACTTTATTTTCCGGCTCCTCCCCATAAAAAATCCTGGTAATATTATTGTAAACAGATTGTATATTCTCTTCAACCGCCTTATCACTGTACCCGGCATTATGAGGAGTCATAATAATATTACCCAGTTCGTGAAAAGGATATTTTCCCGGCAATGTTTCAGGGTGTTCTCTGTCAGGATAACGATACCATGTATCTATTGCCGCTCCGGCTAAATGTCCATTTTTTAAGTTATGATAGAGAGCCTTTTCATCAACAACCCTACCTCTACCTATATTGATAAGGTACTTATCTTTCATTAATTTTAACATATCTCCATCCAGCATATTATTGGTTTTTTCAGTAAGGGGCACTGCAACAATAATAAAATCAGACATTTTGATTACATACTCCAGGGATTCATGATTGCCTAAGAATGTTAATCCGTATATCTTCTCCAATTGCTCTTCCTCTTTAATTTTCCGTTTAATGGCATAGATATTCATACCGAAAGGTAATGCCCTTTTCGCAATTTCTAAACCAATAGCACCAAAACCGATAATACCCAGGTTTCTACCATGAAGCTGGAGTGTGGTTTCCTGTGAAATAAAGCCATGCCATTTTCCTTTTCTTAAATCTCTGTCAGTATTGATTAAATCTTTTGCCAGTGCTAATAATAAACAGATTGCATGTTCTGATACAGCATGGCTGTTTCCGTGAACATTACACACATTAACTTTTGGAAATTTCCGGAAAGCATCCAGGTTCTGCTTATCTACACCTGCAAATGGTATCTGAAATAATTTTAGATTCTTGGCCATTTGAAGGTTATCCTCATTTAGCTCTCCACCAATGATTACATCCGCCTCTGCTATCAGTTTATTTAGTTCAGTCTTCTTTTTTGCTTTAAAATTAATATTCAGGGGAATACTATTAATTTTATTAGATTTATTTAATAGTTTTACCCAGTTCTCTCTGCTGACCATCTTGCTTAAAACAAGTACATTTATTGTCTTATTACATGACTCGCTAATCAGATTTTGTCTATCATTTTCATATCTGCGTGCAGCAATTATATGTTTGCATTCCAAATTCCATTTTTGACAGTTATTTTGAAAATCATAACAATCACATTCTGGAACATCAAGGTTGACATGATATGTTTTTTTACTCTTTTGGTTTTTTACCAAAAAAATATTCCCCTCTCCTCCCTCTCTGCAAATAGACAAATCATTTGCGGCTAAAGCCCTGTTGTTTTGTTCCTCCTGTATCAACAGCTTTCTTGCTAAATTATCAGCTATCTTGTTTTCTTCCCGACGATTCCAGATAAAAAATACCGGTACTTTTATTTCATTTAGTAATTCCTGTATTCTCTCATAAAGAGGGATCATCCTTTTGTTTTTTACTTTAAATTGCTTATTCAACTGTTTCACGACCAACTGACTGTCACAATAAAATTCAACACTTTCTGCAGGTATATTTTTTATCTCTTCCAATCCTCTGATTACAGCCTGATATTCAGCAATGTTGTTTGTTCCCCTGCCGATAATTTCATTTACTTTTTTAACAATATTTCCATCCTTATAGATTACAACACCAATAGCCATTTTTCCCGGATTGGGAATACATGAACCATCAACACGCAATAATAATTTAGACATAATAATCCTCTACTTTTGTCATTTCTTTTAATATTTCTCTTGATTAGTTAAAATCACTGGTACAAAAAACCTGGTAATTATTCAGATAACTGTTAATCCGGGAACAAGTTTCAAACGGGAATCGGAATGGTTAAAGTCCCCAAAATATAATTTATCCTGAAATAATTAAGTATCATTTTTATACTCTTACTCTTATATATTATCATATATTATCACTTTAATTACCAAATTTTGTCAGCAAATTACAACATATCCACGAAAGATTTGACATTTTTAAATATATAACTAAAATGTTGTAAGTGAGTATAACTTTATACAAAAAAACAATGATTTGTATAAAAATGTATTCCTAAAAAGAAGGGATAGTGAATATGGACAAGAGAATACAGTATGCATTTGAAAACTCGAAAATATTAAAATGGCCGAAGCAGCTTTTGTCTTCCTTTGGTTCCTCAGAAATACACTATCATGTTTTGACAGAGCCTGTTTACCAGGAATTTACCAAAGGAGATACCGAAACTGTTGTCAGAGAGGGAACAGTCAGCTGGCATCGTCCGCAGCTCTTAACACCAGGGTATATTCTTCGAATTGAGGGCTTTAGTGATGAAGCCAGAAATGCTTTTTCTGAATTAGCAGATGAAATGCCTGATTTAGCCAGCATTTTATATCGTTTCCATTTCAAAAGAGAAGTAGACTCAATGAACTTTGTTTCAGGAAATTTAGAAACTGTTGCAGATAAGATTGCAAGGGGCATCGAAAAAAGAGGAGATAATCTATCTGCTATTATTCAAGGAGTAGGAGATTTATGGGATATTTCACTCTCTAAATTTATTCTTGACATGATGACTAAAAGTGCGCGACAATCTCATTTTCCGGAACTAAGAAAAAGAGGGCTGGTATCTTATAATCAATTTGGCCAGCAGGTAGTATCAAGAGATAACCAGGGTATTCCGCTTATTGCTAAAAAAGAAATTGAGTCAATGTTCCAGATGGTAAAAAATGGTGATATGGAACCCAGGGATTTAAAAAAGGAATTAGATCGTTGGGGATTATTTGAATTATATCAGGATCGTTTTTTCGATTTGTTCAGAAGGAGGTAAGTGTGGCAAAGATCAAATCAGCATTAGAAATAGCCATGGAAAAATCAAAAAAAATTGAAAAATTAAGTTCTCAGGAAATGAATGAGATAAGACAACAAGAAAAAATTGATAGAATTTTAGCGAAATATTACAAAGACGAAATTGAGGCAGATGATTTATGGCGTCATCTAAAAGATATTTCCAATAAAATGTTAATTAATGCACAAAATAACTTTCTTCAATCATTAACATTTCAAAGCAATGAATTTGAGATTGAAAAAAGAAAAAACGGAATACTTGCAATTGAAAACCTGAAAAATGACAATTTAACTTCAGACATTGAATTCTCTTTTGAGCAACTGGCCAAAATACGTACTGAGTTCAAAAAAAACAAAGAGCAATTGATGCAAATACTTCGAGAAGAGTTAGAAAGAGATCCCCAAAGGAGATTTCAGACATTTCAACAGGATGGTCAGATTGTTGTAAAACAATTAAGTATGGAAGAAGCCATGGAACAGGATGAGCAGTTGAAGAAAAATTTAAAACAACTGGAAATACAATTCAGCAAAAAGTATAATACCGTTAAAGAAAAAATAAGTAACATTATTAACAATTAGCTTAGCAGTCTATATACAAAAACCGGTCTTTTTATCAGAAAGACCGGTTTTTTTCCATTTATCCAATAAGGCATATCTTTTATTATGTATCAAAAATGTTTATTTTATGGCAAATCTATTACCTGTAAATCTCTCGGATGTATAACAGTGTACCCAATATTGATTTCAATCTTCTCCTTTGGCTGTAATAAAACTTCCCACATCCATACTCCTTTTTTATCATTCCAATCCTTTATATCAGGCTCCAGACTGATATCTTCAATATTTACCTGAATTCTATCATCCGCCGGAATAGGGATATTTTCAAAAATCTGGCATAGCGATTCCGAATCCTGATAATTTTCTAATACTATTTTGTATTCATACTTAGTGGCAATTTTAGAGGAAGGTATACTGGCAATTAAGGTTTCATCTACGTATTTTCTAATTAGCTTTCTCTGTATCCGAACATTTTCCGCAATTCCTAATGAAACTTCAAAGTCTTCTCCCGTGGGAATATAATCTATTGAGCTGTTACCTATATAACCTCCTTCTAAAAATAGGTTAGCTTCACCGGGTAGTAAGGGAATATCCATGTTATTTTTTAAAGATACATTATAATAAACAAAAGGGCTTTCCTTTGGATATGCCTTATACTGAAAATTTCCTGTTAATTCTTCTTCAGAGATTAACAACTTTTCCTGTCTGTTACCTGATAAAACAGAAATTTTGTGAGGAATATTATAAGTAACACTTGTACCTTTATGCTCTACGGGTACAATATTTTTTTCATACATACTGTCTCCTGAAACTGCTTCTAAGGCATATTCCTCCATTATAGGAGTCTGTACCATCTTACTGTCTCTTTGCTCTAACTGGAATGGTTTTAAAAACCACGGTTCAACGGTAGGCATAATACCTGATACAGTTGGCCTTGCAGTAGATAAAGAAATATAAACATCCTCCCAGTTTGTTCCAGTAGACTGATTTATTAAGGCATATGTAAAGATAGTGATGCTGTTTTCATTGATATTTGCCCTGATATCATAAGCGGGTCGCCAGCTGATTTCATTATCTACCAGATATGATATTAAAATATGTGGATTGCTTTTTTTATAGACATCTAACTCAATAGTTACTATTACTTTGGTATCAATTTGTCTATCTATTATTTGCTGTAATTGTTTTTCCAGGAAAACAATCTTTTCCTGAAGTGATTCTATTTCCAAGTCATAATTCAGTTCTTCTTCATAGTTTGATTTTAATTTTTCATCTAAAAAATCATAGATTCTTTCAAACTGCTCCACTGCTGGCATCTGAATAATGTAATCAGAAGATATATCCTGGTTTTGAAAATAATATATAATTGAATCTAAAAATCCTTTTTTGTCTTTTAGAGTATCTTTTTTACTGATTAGCAGTCTTATCTCTTTTTCCAGCTGCACAATCTCTTCCTTTAACTGCCTGATTTCTATAGAAGGCTCTACTTCTAATAAAACTTTTTCAATACTTACATTTCTTATACTGATTGCATCTTCACTGATTCCTTTTAATTCCGCATTGATTGTTCTCTCATCAAATGTTTCTAAAATATTATCAAATACAATTTTGTGAAAGCCCTCACCCAGTTCAACTTCTGTTTCTCTGATTATCATTCCGGTATTGGGATAAATATTTATTCGGGTTGGCTGTGAATCTATTATCACTTCCTGTGTCATCGAAAGTGCCACTCCGGAAAATATAAACATAACAAAAAAAACAGCTATTATTTTTTTAATCATCCTCATACCTACCCGTATTTCTGAAGTTTTTTTTAGAACTAAAAATATATTTTATTTCCTATTATTATCAATATTATTAGTATTAATATTGTAAGACAACCCCTGAACCAATCTCTTCTAATGGAGAAACCTGTGATAAGGCAATCTTTGATTTTAAGTCAACACAATGACAGGCATGTAACTTTTTAGGATTAATCCTTTTAAAATATTCAATTGTATTTTTTAATTGTTCTTTTGGTGAATTCAGTAGATGAAATCCGCCAATAATGTCATATATTCTGTCTTCCTTACACACCGATATTGCATAATCTATAATATTGCAAATACCAGCATGTGAGCAACCGGTGACAATTATTAATCCTTCCGGGGAATTAATAGCTATGGCAGAATCGTCAAAATTAAAATCATCAACTTCCCTTTCTTCTATACAGGTTTTACCAATCGGAGTTTTCGCCTCAAACTCATATTTCCTGGGAATCTCTCCCAGAAAAACTACATTGGGAGTTAACCATAGTGGTTTTATAGAAGTCTTCGTCGGAAAAAATCGTTCCAGGGAATTTCTATCCAGCATGGAACCGATAGCTCCGATTTCAGGAATTTTTTTAGATGAAAAAGCATCAGGGTGTGAAATGACTGTTGGCTTATGATAAGACAATCCCTCTATTGCAGCTTCGCTTATCAATCTAATCAGATATGGTAAACCCCATGTGTGGTCCATATGTCCATGAGAAATAACAAGATAATCAAGACTCAATAAATCTATTTTCATTTTTTGAGCATTTATTAAAAAAGCATCTGAATACCCGGTATCAAATAAGATATTCTTATTGTCAGTTTCTATATATATGGAAAGTCCCGGCTCAGCCAGAAAGTATCTGTCAATAATACTGTTGTTATCTATCAGGATTGTTATCTTTATCTCTTTATCCCCCAACTCCTAAATCTCGCCTCTAACCTTAAAGAAGATAATGGCAAAATCCTCTATCATTCTATTTATATGATTTCTGGCTATCTGTTTTATATCCTTTTCATCACAAATCCCAAGCACCTCATCAGTCCACATTTCGTACTTTTCGTAATTACCTGCCTTGCACTCAATAAGGTAGGCTATGGGTGAGTTCTCTCCTGCTATCCATACTCTAAACCAGATACTCCCTGCTCTTTTTGCTTTTTCCTCTTCCTGAAATATAGATGTTTCTTCTGCAGTTATTTCCTGATACTCAATACCGCTAAAATTATTCTTATATCTGAGTTTTGCATAATCCGTCAGCTCTTCGCTGCTCAATCCGATTCTTGGTGCCCGTTCTCCCTGTACTTTAACATAAATATAACCAAAGGTTTCTATTTGTGCTAAATCGCCATATAGTATATCAGTAATATTTCTTTGAGCAGCAGCGTTTATACCGGCTAATAAGAAAGCTACCATCAGGATGGAAATAACAATAACTATATTCCTGAACATATTTAATCACCTCTATATACAATTGTAACCAATTTGCTACAAAACAAATCATTTTTATGATATTTTAGATCAAGGATTTAAAATGTTATTTTTAAATCTATACTTTTTTAATCATTCTGACTATTTCAATTTATTGTGATTATCGGCAATTTGTTCTGCCAGCTTATCAAGTTTTGCTAAATCTTCCTTTCTGGGGTAACTTTTTACCATTACTGTTGGCAATAATTCAACTTTTAAATTACTTATTAATTGAAGAATATTTTCCTCCATTTTACTGCCCCATCCATAAGAACCTATAATCCCTGCATATTTTGTCTTGGGTTTTAAAGCATTACAGAGGTAGGCAGCATATACAATTTGCGGATGAGGACCTGTTAGCACTGTCGGGGAAGCTATAATGACTGTTGCCGCATCTACTAAATCCATTGCCAGGTCACCAATATCAGTATAAATAAGGTTATATGGGGTTACATTGATGTCTCTTTTTATAAGTTGATCTACCAGGTATGAAACCATCATCTCTGTACTGCCATGCATAGAAACATAAGGAATTATCACCTTATTTTTCACCTTCTCAGATACCCAATCACGATAAGCGTTTAGAATGAAATCAGGGTCTTTGTAAACCGGACCATGTGATGGAGCAATAATTTTAATGGAAACATTATCTAATTTTTTCAAGTGTCCTTTAATCTGTTTCCTGAAAGGCATCATAATTTCTGCATAATAGCGTTTGGCAGCACGATAAAAATATGCATCATCCCTGGCCCATAATTCACTTGTAGCCATATGGGAGCCAAAAAAATCACAGGTGAATAATATTTTTTCGTTAATCAGGTAGGTTAAAAAAGTTTCCGGCCAATGTACCCATGGTGCAAATATAAATTTAAACTTCATCTCACCAAATTGAAATATTTCCCCATCCTTAATCTCATAAAAATCTTTTTCTTCCAGGTGTAATTCATCGATTAATAATCCCTTACATTTTTTATTTGTGATAACACGACAACCTGGGTACTCTATTAATACATCTTTTATGCATCCGGAATGGTCCTGTTCAGCATGGTGTGCAATAATATAACTGATTTTCTTGATTTTTATTTCTTTTAATTTTTGAAAGAACTCTTCCTTCTTTGCAGGATCAACAGTATCAATAAGAATTGCTTCATCTTTGTTTTTTACTAAATAGGAATTATAGCTGGTCCCATCAGGTAAGGGTATTAATTCATCAAAAAGTCTTCGATCCCAGTCTATGGAACCAATACAGTAAATATTGCTATCAAGTTGTCTGAATGCCAATATTACTCCTCCTTTTCAAATTCGTCTTTGCCTGCTCCGCATAGGGGGCATACCCAATCATCAGGCAAATCATCAAAAGAAGTTCCGGGCTCAATTTCTGATTCCGGGTCCCCTTTCTCCGGGTCGTAGATATAACCGCAAACTGTGCATTTATATTTATCCATTATTTTTCCCCTTTCATTTTTATATTTATATTATATTGTTTTTATTATAATTAATACAAGCTAATTTGACAATTTATTCACTTTTTCTTTTAATAAATCAAGCACCAAATCCGGTTGTGCCCTTCCTTTTGTGTATCGCATAACCTGTCCTACTAAATAATTTAATGCTTTTTCCTTACCAGAATGGTAATCCTGTACTGACTGGTAATTTTGGCTGATAACTTTTTCTATTACAGTATCAATTTCACTCTTATCGCTAATTTGGGTTAAACCGCTTTCCTGTACCAACTCTTCAGCTCGCTGTCCTGTTTTATACATTTTTTCAAAAATTGTTTTAGCAATCTTTCCACTGATAATATTTCTGTCAATCAAAACCAATAATTCTGTTAATCTTTCAGCTGAAACCGGGCTTGAACTAATATCGATACTGTCTTCGCTCAGATATCCCAGCAGCTCACTTAGAATCCAGTTAGTCAGCTTTTCATAATTTTTATAATGTCCTACCGCTTCCTCAAAGTAATCACCTAATGATTTTACCTCCACCAATCTGTCTGCATTATACTCGGAAAGGCCAAAATCTTTCACAAATCTTTTTTTTCTATCTGCAGGCAATTCAGGCAAGTTATCTTCTATCTCCTTAATCCAGGAACTTTCAATTGTTAGAGGCAATAAATCAGGTTCGGGAAAATATCGATAATCATGTGCTTCTTCCTTGGTTCTCATGCTAATAGTTTTATTGTTTGCCTCATCCCATCTTCTCGTTTCCTGTAATATTTTTTCACCATCTTCAATCATCTTTCTCTGTCGAATTATTTCATAATCCAGAGCCTTCTTGATTGCCCGGAATGAATTCATATTTTTAACTTCAGTCTTGGTACCTAATTGATGGGTTTTTGAATCCCTTATAGAAATATTTGCATCACATCTCATAGACCCTCTTTCCAGATTGCCATCACAGACACCAAGATACTGAACAATGCTCCTGAGATTTTGTAAAAATATTATAGCTTCATCGGAAGAATGTATATCCGGTTCAGTAACTATTTCCAGCAATGGAATACATGAACGATTATAATCTACTAAAGAACCGGTTATCCTGCCATTCTCTTCAATATGTACTAATTTACCGGCATCTTCTTCCATGTGGGCTCGATTTATTCTTATTCTGACCTTTTCATTTTGATTACCGGTCAGAATTTCCAGATACCCTTCCCCTGCTAAGGGTAAATCATATTGTGATATCTGATAGGCCTTTGGTAAATCCGGGTAAAAATAATTTTTTCGATGAAAAATATTTGTTGTATTTATATGGCAATTTAAAGCAATTGCCGTTCTAACAGCTAATTCCACTGCTTTTTTATTTAAGACCGGCAGGCATCCGGGCAATCCTAAACAAACCGGACATGTGTTAGTATTGGGTTCCCGGTCTATATAATCTGTGCTGCAATGGCAAAATAGTTTTGTTTGCGTTAACAATTGAACATGGATTTCTAAACCAATTACAATATCATCTTGCATTATAATTCTCCAATCCTTTAAATTCACATTCTTCTTATTATTTCCTTTATTTTATGGAATATACAATTTTTACTGACATAATTCTATGTTTACCGGTTAGCCTACTGGAGGTTTTGGTCTTTTAATCTTTAGTGTCTGATTATAATGTCTTTCAAGATTATAGCCAACACGTAATATATTTTCTTCCTCAAATGCCCTGCTGATAATCTGTAATCCAATAGGTAAATTATCCTCATTAGTAAATCCACAATTCAGGGACATACCGGGCAGTCCTGCCAGGTTCACCGGCATTGTATAAGTATCAGTTAAATACATAGTCAGTGGATCATCTATTTTTTCGCCTATTTTAAAAGCAGGAACAGGAGAGGCAGGACAAAGTATAATGTCAATATTTTTAAAGACTTTATCAAAATCTTCTTTGATTACAGTTCTGACCTTTTGTGCTTTTAAATAATAGGCATCGTAATAACCTGAACTTAAAGCATAGGTGCCAAGCATTATTCGGCGAATTACTTCCGGTCCAAATCCGGAACTTCTCGTTTTTCTGTACATATCCTCAAGGTCATCATTATCATCTATTCTCAAGCCATATTGCACTCCGTCAAATTTAGCTAAATTCGAACTTGCCTCTGCCATCCCTATCAAGTAATAAGCAGGCAGTGCGTACTCTATACTCGGTAAGGATATTT
This sequence comes from Atribacterota bacterium, assembly GCA_028703475.1. Lineage (NCBI taxonomy): Bacteria > Pseudomonadati > Atribacterota > Atribacterota bacterium. The sequence goes on from JAQVMU010000001.1 coordinate 53,246, forward strand.
CTTCTACTTTTCCACCTAATTTTGATATATGATCAATTGCTTTTAGTACAGCATCCTTTACCTCAGGATTTAAGCCTTCTTTAAAATACTCTCCGGGGACACCAAATCTTAAATCTGAAATATCATCACGGCATGCACTAAGAAAATCCGGTACAGGTACTTTAGCTGATGTGGAATCCATTTCATCATAGCCACATATTATATTCATCATTAAAGCAGCATCCTGAACACTTTTAGTTAAAACACCTACCTGGTCTAAAGAGGAGGCATAGGCAATAACACCATAACGGGATACCCGTCCATAAGTAGGTTTAAGACCAACCACCCCACAAAATGAAGCAGGCAATCTAACGGAACCCCCGGTATCTGTTCCCAAAGCCACCAGTGCTTCGTCTGCTGCTACGGCTACTGCCGAACCACCACTGGACCCTCCGGGAACACGGGTAATATCCCAGGGGTTTGTAGTTACCTGATATGCAGAATTTTCATTAGATGAACCCATACCAAATTCATCCATATTTGTTTTGCCTAATATAATCGCACCAGCATCTTTTATTTTTCTGATAACCGTGGCATTAAAAGGAGGGATAAAACCCTGTAAAATCCTGGATGCACAGTTAGTTTCTATACCTTCTGTACAAATAATATCTTTTACAGCCACCGGAAGCCCTGCAAGAGGAGGAATCTTTTCACCATTGCTTATTTTTCTATCTATTACCCTTGCCTCCTGTAATGCTTCATCCCGATTTGTCCTCAGGTAGGCCTTAAATATTTTATCAGTCTTATCAATTTGACTAAATATATCCAATATAACCTGTTCAACTGATAATTCCTTTTCATGGACCATTCTTATATAATCAATTCCCTTTAGCTCATTCAATTGCAAATCAATTTCCTCCCATTTTTTAGCATTTATTTTCCTTGTATTATATATTATAAAAAATATTCAAATTACTTATAATGTTTTTGGAACCTTAAAATATCCATCTTTTCTGGAATTAGTCAAATTCATTACTTTTTCCTGAGGCAGTGACGGCCTCGGAATATCCTCATGAAACGTAAGATTAGAATGCAATATTTGAGAAGTAGGGCTTACCTCCCTGGTATCTAATTCATTTAATTTCTTGAAATAAGTAAGTATATCATTAAATTGTTTTACATATAATTCTTTTTGTTCTTCAGATAATTCCAGTTTAGCTAATTGTGCTACATATTCGACATCTTTTTTCTCAATAATTTTTTCAGACATATGAAACCATTCCTCCTATCAAATTATCCGCTTTTACCTATCATTTTTTTAAAATCTTCTTCTTTAATTATTTTTGTATTCAGTTCTAATGCTTTTTGATATTTCTTACCCGGATCATTTCCTAATACTAAATAATCTGTTTTCCCTGTTACATTACCGGTGACTCTCCCGCCTAATTTTTCAATTTCAATTTTTGCCTGTTCTCTGCTGAAACTTTCCAGTGTGCCGGTTATAACAAATTGAGTACCATCCAACAGTTGCTTCTCCTCTTTTCCTGTTACTGCACTCAGTTTAACTCCTGCATCCTTTAATTTATCAATTATTAATAAATTTTCTCTTTCCTTAAAAAATAATTGAATGCTCTCTGCAATCTTAGGACCTATCTCCTGAATACTGATTAAATCGTCTAAGCTCTTATTTTGTAAATCATAAATATTGTCTATTTTTTGGGAAATTACTTTCGCAGCATAACTGCCAACATAGCGAATGCCCAAAGCATACAGCAAATTAGGTAAAGGTCTGTTTTTACTTTCTTTTATAGCATTTATTATATTTTCCGATGATTTTTCTGCCATTCTTTCCAGTTTAATCAAATCATCCTTTTTCAGATAATACAAATCAGCAAAATCATTGATAATCTTCCTGTCAACAAGCTGTTCTATTAAGGCTGAACCCAGGCCATCAATATCCATTGCCTGCCTGGAAACAAAATGCTTAATCCTCTCTTTTACCTGAGCAGGACAGGCAATATTATTACAGCGAGTAGCGACTTCATCATTTAATTTTACGACACGGGAATTACAAACAGGACATTTCGATGGCATATTAAACTTTCTTTCTTTACCATTACGATTTTCCTTGATTACTTTTACCACTTCAGGAATAACTTCTCCAGCTTTTTGTACCAGTACAGTGTCCCCGATCCGAATATCCTTTCTTCTAATTTCATCTTCATTATGCAATGTAGCTCTCTGAACTCTTGACCCGGAAATAATTATCGGTTTCAAAACAGCTACCGGGGTAAGAGTTCCGGTTCGGCCAACACTTACTTTAATATCTTTTATTACAGTTGTCATCTGCACAGCGGGAAATTTAAAGGCTATTGCCCAACGGGGACTTTTAGAAGTGGAGCCAAGTTGTTCTCTGATTTTTAACTGGTTAATTTTTATCACCATTCCGTCAATCTCGTAGTTAAGGTCATTTTTTCTTTTACTCCAGGAATCACAATACTCTATAGCATCTCTTATATCCCGGCAATGTTTAATATGCGGATTTACCTTAAACCCAGCATATCTTAAAAATTCCAATACTTCCATATGTGTTCTGAATTCACTTTTTTCAGGTAGCATTGCCTGGTAAATAAAGGTGTCGAGCTGCCTTTTTGCTGTTATTGCAGGATCCAGCTGGCGTACTGAACCGGCAGCGGCATTGCGGGGATTAGCAAACAGGTTTTCACCTTTTTTTATTCTTTCTTCATTAAGCATCTTAAAGCTATCCTTGTTCATATATACTTCACCGTAAACTTCAATACGTTGAAATTGATTATTATTTCTTAATTTTAATGGTATACTGTTTATTGTTCTTAAATTTTGAGTAATATCCTCTCCGGTAAAACCATCGCCTCTGGTTGCCCCGCGAATTAGAATCCCTTCTTCGTAAACCAGGGCAATTGCAAGTCCATCTATCTTTAATTCAACAACATAATCAAATAATTCTGATGGATAACTCTTCTTGATTCTTTTATCAAAATCTAACAATTCTTTGTCTGAAAAAGCATTGGACAGACTTAACATAGGAACAAGGTGTTTAGCAGTTTTAAATTCAGCTAAGGGTTTTGCTCCAACTCTTTGCGTAGGTGAGTCAGGAATAATTAATTCAGGATATTTTTGTTCTAATTTAATCAATTGATTCAGCAAAGTATCATATTCATAATCTGATATAAGAGGCTTATCAAGAATATAGTAATTATAATTGTGGTTTCTAATTACCTCTCTAAGTTTGTTTATCTCCTTTTTTATATCCGATTTATTTCCTGTTAATCCCATAACCGCAATTCCTTCAATTAACTTTTAAATTTTATTGTATTATAGTATATAACAAAATACATGGGAACCTCAATATTTAATGCTTAAATAACATACAATTAAAATTCTTATGTGTTTAAACAGGGTTAAAGTAAATTTGACAAATATTCTTAGTAATATTATATTTATAATCGATATCCAAATTAATTTTAAGGAGACTATATACCACTATGCAATTTATTCGTAAGAACGTAAAACCAATTCTACTAATCATTGTTGCTGCCTTTGTTGTCTCAATATTTTATGGTCTTGGCCAATACAGGTCTTCTGGTGGAAGTCAACAAAACCCGGGAGCACTAATAGCGCAAGTGAATGATACAGGAATCAGTTATCAGCAATGGCAAAGCGCTTTTACAAATTTTATTTCCCGTTATGACAATCAGACACTATCAAATATGAATGAGGAAACCCTGGCGTATATAAAAAACAGCATAACTGAACAACTGATTAATTCAATACTATTATATCAGCACGCACAGAACGAAAATATAAAGATTTCTGACAGTGATATCAGTAATGAATTAGAAGCAGTTAAAAGCACTTTCGACTCAGAAGAATCATTCAACCAGGCTTTAAAAAGAAATAATATTACCGTTAACCAGTTAAAAGATGACATAAACATGCAATTGATGATAGGAAAAGCTGTCGAACAGGAATATGATAAAATTGAGATTACTGAAGAGGAAATCTTGCAATATTATGAAGAAAACAAAGAATTCTTCTTTCAACCGGAACAAAGAAAAGTCAGCCATATTTTAGTTGAGAGTTTGGAAGAAGCTGAAAATATTCAAAATCAATTAAACGACAAAATGGTTGATTTTGAAAAATTGGCAACTGATAACTCTATATGTCCTTCTGCAGAACAAGGCGGAGATTTAGGCTATATTTCCCGTGGACAAACAGTTCAACCATTTGAAGATGCTGCTTTTTCCTTAGAGCCCGGAGAAATAAGTGATATAGTGGAAACTGAGTTTGGTTTCCATATTATTAAAAGTGAAGAGATTCTTGAAGAACATCAGTCTGATTTTGAGGAAAGCAGAGAAGAAATTGAAAATATTTTAAAAACTCAAAAACAGAATTCTGCTATAAATGAATTAGTAACTCAACTAAGGGAAGATTCGGAAATAGAGATTTATTATGATTTTACTTCTGAATTAGAAGAGTCAGCCCAGGCTGAAAGCCAGGAAGTTTTATCTGAAGACGATGGTGACAATGAACAGATAACCATTGATGAAAATAATCCTGAAGATGAAGGACTGGAAGAATCAATAACAGAAACAGATGAAGAATAATTTTAAAATAGAAAAAAGGCCTTGTAATTTAAAATACAAGGCCTTTTTTTATTCTTACTTTGTTGCTAATTTTGCTATGGAAGAATCATGTCAAAATAATCCAGTAATTTTTCAATACAAATAAGATGAAACTCTACCCTCCTGCCATATTCTATCTTAGTACATGTTTCAAAAGTTATACCGGGTGTACCAGTTTTATCCAGGGATTCATAAGTGCTGCTTCCTTCAATGGGTTTTTGAATAATTTGGAATTGATTTTCAGGATATATTATTGCACTGTTTAATTCCTGTAATAGATAGTCTGCTACTTCCTTTAAAAGCATATAATGGTCATCAAGTACAATAGTTTGCCCATAAAAAGTTGCACCTTCTTGAAAATAATCAACTGATTCATGCAAATCTAACAAAAAATCAACTTCATTTTTTATGATTATATCAAATATTTCTCCGGCTAATCCTTTTATTCCTTCTGAAGCAGGTTCTCCTGGGAAATTCCGGTTTAAATCTTCTAAAGGAGACATTGCTCTAACACTATTGTTAACTGCCTCCTTGTTAGCTTCAGGGATAATTATGACTGTACCTTTTTTAAGCCCGGTATCATTTATTCTTTTTATAAACTGTTTTGTTGCCTCAATTCCTGCAAATTCATCTCCATGAACCCCTGCCATAATCATTACAATTGGGCCATTCTGTTCAGACAAAAAAAAGTATGCAGTAGTTTCAAATTGAGATCCTTCACAAAGTATTTTTTGTGAACTGGTAATAGCTGAGGTATTATCAGCGTAAACAAACATCAGGGATATGGAAAAGATTAAACTTACAATTATTAATAATAAAAATACGCTATTTCTATTTTTTAAATTAACCGGGTTATTTTTATCCATATTTTTATTCGAATCTTGATAATTTAAATCAATCAACTATTACTTTCATTGGTACACTTAAATATTTATCATTTGAAATAAATTCCATACTTTCGCCACGGGAATCGGCAATAACCCTATATGTCTTTACAGTATAACCAGGAATGCCTTCCTGTAACACTCTATCCTTAATATACTCCATATTTTGTCTCTTAATCTCTATAATATCAAAATCATGTATCTCTTCATCCCGGGTTATAATTGTAATTTCTTTATCTAATACCCTTTCACCATATACAGTCGTTATAAGGTTACCTTCTTTAGTCTCAGAAAATATTACAATTGTCTGGTCAAGTGAATTCTTAAACCTTAAATCTTTAAAGCCATAAAATATTGCCGCATCTCTTCCCAGGGGAACATAGTTTGTAGCCTCTCCATATATAGAATGATTGTATCTCTCAATTATTTGAAGGTTAGCAAGAAGTACTGCATTATATAAAGTGGTTGATACCTGGCAAACACCACCCCCATACCCGTTGGTATATTGTCCATTTACTATAATAGTACTCTCCTTGTATCCATCTTCCTTCTCAGCAGGTCCAACCAATTGGTTAAACAGGAAGTTATCTCCTGGTTTAAGTATGATTCCATTAATATCGTCAGATGCCTTTTTTATATTAAATAATGTATTGCTTTCCTTCCCCTGCAGGCTGGTTTTAAAAGAACTGATTTCCTGATTGATTCCTAATTGTGCAAGAAGTTTGTCTGTTGATATTTCAGGATATTCACGTTTAACCGGTACCTCAACTATGACATCTGTAGTGTCCGCATTTGCTGCATGGAGTAGATTTCTATTTATTTCTTCATATAATTCCTGCTTTTGTATTTCAATTCCTATCTGTGAAGGAATAATTCTGTCTACTTTTAATTCTGCATCTCTTGTGGGTTGCTCTATTTCAGTTTTAAGTATATTAATCAAATCATCATAGTCTGAATTATTAAAATCAAAATAGGGAGTAACGATCTTTGCCCTTCTTATTAAAGATATTCTATCTGCTATTCTCTGCCATACACTACCCTGTCTGCAAATTGCATATGCTTTATCAATTAATTTATCTAAATCTATGGAAGCGCCAAGATCCTCCCGGGGAACAATAGTAATTGCATAATCATCATGTTTTATTTGAATTGATCTATGCAGCAGCTCTTCTACTATTGGTGATAAGGCATTCTCAGTTTGGGTTTTGTTCAGCTTTCCAATATTATGTTCTAAAGCAAAAACATTGCTATAATTTTTCCCTCTATGGATTAAATAATCCACAGAAAATATCAAGAAAAAAATCAGGACAAGTAAAAGAAATGCTGTAAAAATGTTTTTATAAATACCGGCCTTATTATTTTTGGTTTGCCTTCTTCTATAATAATTTTGTGAATACAACTATTTTTCCTCCGTATTTGATATACCTGTAATTGTTTAAATTATAAATATAATGTTCATTGAAAAATAAAGATTTTTAATATATAATAAAAATCTATCAAGACATTATGCGGGAATAGCTCAGTTGGTAGAGCGTTGGCTTCCCAAGCCAAAGGCCGCGGGTTCAAACCCCGTTTCCCGCTCCATCCAGTTTCAACTTACCATTTTTTCCAAATTATCCCAGGAACCTTCCAATCACATCTTCTCCTTTGAGCATCAGATAAATGATGTAAATAAGCATTGCCAGCAGGAATCCAAGCAATATTCTACTGTATGCAATAGGTATCCTGTATTTTTTATCATCTGTTTTCATCATCCTTACCGTAAAACTTGAAATAACAGCAATTATAAAAACTATTATTAATAAGAGCATTATTACTTCATTTGTCATCTTAATCCCTCTTTTTGTTTCTCACTTATGAATAACCCTATTATGAAACATAGCTTCGGCTTATTTGCTAATAATTGCAATCCCAAAACTATATCAATATATCTATATTAATCTACTCTTAATTTCCCGGGCAGTAATAACTCCGGAAATAGATGCTTGAATCAATCCTCTTGTAATACCTGCTCCGTCACCAATAGCGTAAAGGTTTTCAACCTCTGTTTCAAGACATCGGGACAATTTAATCCTTACAGAATAAAATTTTACCTCTACCCCATATAATAATGTCTGCTTACAATAAGTACCAGGAGCTATTTTATCCAGCGCCTTTAAAGTTTCAAGTATATCACTCAGAATTCTATAGGGTAAAACAAAACTTAAATCACCGGGTGTAGCACTGTTTAGAGTAGGTATTACAGCAGAATTTTTTATCCTGTCAATAGTTGACCTTCTACCAGCAAGTAAATCTCCTAAACGCTGTACAATAACTCCTCCGCTTAAGATATTAGCCAGATTAGCGATAAACCTTCCATAAGCAATAGGGTCTTTAAATGGTTCTGTAAAATTAGTACTCACCAATAATGCAAAATTTGTATTATTGGTCTTTTTATCAGTATAACTATGACCATTTACTGTGGTTATTTCATTATTATATTCTAATACTACCTCACCGTGAGGGCACATACAGAAAGTTCGTACCTGGTCATCAAACTGGGCTGTGTAATAAACTAACTTTGATTCATAAAAAATATCTGTTATATGTTCCATAACTATGGCAGGTAATTCCACTCTTACTCCAACATCTACAGGATTATTAAAAGTACTTAAACCTAAATCAAGAGATTGTTTTTTTAACCATTCAGACCCAACCCTTCCAGGTGACAAAACAACATATCTACTATGGATAACTTCATCGGTTGTGGTAATTATTCCCTGTATTTTGTTATTTTTTTCGATTATTTCTTTTACTTCCGTTGAAGTTCTTATTTGTACTTTATTCTTGATAAAATTATAGATACTGTTTAATATTAAGGAACATTTTTCAGTACCAAGGTGTCTTACTCTGGCTGAAATAAATTTAAGATTTGCTTTAGCAGATGCCTTTCTTATGAGATTAATTTCTTCCTGATTGTTACCATAGATTTTTTCATCTGCACCAAATTGTAGATATATATCATCCACATATTTAATCAGGCATCCTAATTCTTCTGAGCTTATATAATCAGATAGTTGTCCTCCGATATTACCGGTTAGATTTAATTTTCCATCACTAAAGGCGCCGGCACCGCCCCAGCCTGCCAATAAGGAACAGGGCTTACAATGCTGACAGGGTATATTTTGCTCTCTCATAGGACATTTTCTTTCATCGATATTTTTCCCTTTTTCCAGCATTAATATATCAACTTTATTGTTATCTTTCAGAAGTTCAAGAGCTGTAAAGATACCAGCTGGTCCTGCCCCTACAATAATTACATCATATATCTTATTCATTCGAATCACCTTCTTACCTGTTTAAAGGGTTTAAGCAATTAGTGATTTAATAAAAAAACGTCCCGGGGGACGATTATACAACATGTCATTCTTATTAATGTCAAATATGTAAACACTATTTTTTTAGTATTGAAACAATATTTTCCTTCATATTTTCCAATGTACATGTTCTTATGTCAAATCTGTGATAATCAAGGATACCAGGATATTTTAAGCCGGAACCGGTAATTATAGCCACACACTTATCTGTTTTACTGATTATTCCCTTTATCCTTAATTTTTGGATTGCCGGTAAGGATACCGCAGCTGCGGGTTGTGCAAAAATCCCCTCTCTCGCTAACATTTTTTGAGCTGCAAGTGCCTCCTTATCAGAAACAGCAGTAACAATACCGTCGTATTTTCTTAGTTTTCGCAATAACTCATTTCCACTTGGCGGATAGGGGTTGGCAATAGCATTATCAATAGCTTTGGGCTTTACAACCGGAGAAATTCTGTCAATCCGGTCAATCCATGCCTGATATATAGGTGCACAGCCTTCCAGCTGAACACAAACAAATCTGGGTAAATTATCAATAATCCCACTTTGGTAAAATTCTAAAAACCCCTTTATTATTCCTCTGGCATTTCCCCCTGAACTGGTTGGTATTATTACATAATCCGGAACATCATAGTTAAATTGTTCACAAAGCTCAAAGGCAATGCTTTTGGAGCCTTCAACTCTGAAAGGAACATCTGAATTTAGAAAATAAATACCAGTTTCACGACCAATTTTTAAACTCTCGAAATACAATTTTCCATAATTACCTTCTACCTTTATCAATACGGGGTTATATATCAAAACAGGTTTAATTTTTTCTTCAGGTATATCAGCGCTTACCAATACAAATGTTTTAATATTGGCACGGGCACCGTAAGCGGCTACTGAAACGGCCATATTTCCACTGGAAACAGTTCCTATATAATTATAACCGGAATTCTTTGCGTGCTGAATGCTGCTAAGCGTCCCCCTGTCTTTGAAAGACCAGGTCGGGTTGACAGTTTCATTTTTCAGATAAATGTTGTCAATATCCAATAACGATGGCAAACTATTTGCCTGTATTAGGGGTGTATTGCCTTCCTTTAAAGATAGTTCTTTATCTAAATGGGTAAAGGAATAATATGAGGCATATTTGCTTAGAATATTGTTATCATGAATATCAACAGTGGTCTTTGGATGATTCTTCTTATTAATTTTTTCCTGAAATATTTCTACTTCTAATGGCTCAAAACAATCATCACAACGTGGGAATATTCTATCTGGCGGATATCTCTTTTGGCATCCTGTACATACAAAATATTTTTCTTCCAATACTCCCTCTCTAATTAATTAAAAAAGTATGGTCGGGGCGAGAGGATTTGAACCTCCGACCCCCTGAACCCCATTCAGGTGCGCTTGCCAAACTGCGCTACGCCCCGACTTTTTGATTAACACAAATATTATTATACAGTAGCATTTTTATTCTAGCAACTATAAATAAATAAACTTTGCCTCATTCTTTGAATAATGATTAGAAAGGAGTGTTTATATCCGGATGAATCTTTTGCCTTCAATTTCCCTGATTATGTTTTTCAACTCAAGGGATAATAATATCTCATTAACCTTTGCCTGTGGTAATTCGGTTAAATCAGCTATTTCATCTATGTGTAGCGGTTCAGTGGAAATAAATGTTAAAAATTTCCTCTCAAAGACAGTCAACTCTTTTACTATTTCCTGCTCTCTGTTTGTATTAGTCTCACTATTATTTTCACAAAAACTACCTTCTTCTTCTATCTCCTCTATTATATCCTTATAATCATTTACCAGTTTTGCTCCCTGTTTAATCAAATTATGACAACCACTGGATAAAAAAGAATGTACATTGCCGGGAATGGCAAATACTTCTCTTCCCTGCTCAAGGGCAAAATCGGCAGTAATTAAGGCTCCGCTTTTTGCAGCTGCTTCAACAACCAAAATACCTGCAGATAAACCGCTGATTATCCTGTTTCTTCGTGGGAAATTAGCCCTTTCCGGTTTAGTATAAATGGGGAATTCTGAGATAATCGCTCCCTTTTTTGTAATTTTATCAGCCAATTCCTTATTTTCTGCAGGATATATTCTATCAAGACCGCATCCCAATACTGCGACTGTCTCTCCATCTGCATTCAATGCCCCTATATGTGCATTTGTATCAATACCTCTTGCCAATCCACTTATAATAATATAATTACGGGTAGATAAATCCAGGGCAATCTCTCTGGCTATTTTTTTTCCATAATAAGTTGCCTTTCTGGAGCCAACAATAGCAATAGCCTTTTTTTTGTTCACTATCCCGGTAAAATTTCCTCGATAATAGATAATTGGGGGAGGATCATAAATGTTTTTCAACAATTCCGGGTAATCTTTTTCCTTGATGGTGATAACCTTGACTTTCATCTTATCCAGATATATTAATTCATCTTCCGGCTTAATCTTTTGCTTTTCCGATTTAATCCTCAACCATGTATCCTGGCTGATATGTAACAATTCTGCTATGTTTTTTATTTCAGAACTTTTATTCCAGGCCTCTTCAAGTGAAGAAAAATATTTCATTAAATATCCAAAGCGAATGGGACCAATTTCTTTCACTCTGTTCCATGCTAACCAGTATTTTAATTCTCTATTATCAATCATTTCCCTACCCTGCTGGATATATTTTTTTAAATACCTGTTTCCTGGTACTTTTTAGTACAAACCTTTACTGACTAAAATATTAATTCTTCCATTTTTTTCAATTTGTTCTCCCGGACCAGGGGTCTGAGCAATTATCATACCCTGAGATAATTGATGGTGCATTGAATATGCAATACTACCAATCTGGTAACCTGTTTCAGATAATAAAAATTCAGCTTCCTGGACAGTTTTCCCTATTAAATTTGGTATTTGATTTGCAGCTATTGATGTTCTTACTTCAACTGCTACACTGCGATTCTTTTTTATCTCTTTCCCTGGAAAAGGATTCTGGCTTACTACATAAAGATTTCCCCCTTTAGAAAAAAGAGGTTCATCGATAATCTCCATCTTTAAACCTGCTTTATTTAAAATATCATGGGCATCCTTAATCTCCATATCAAGTACAGAGGGGACATTTACATTTGGTATATAAAATACGGTTTGATAAGTTAAAAAAGCCACATATCCACCCATGGCTACTGTTCCGAATATAACAGCCATTATTACTATAAAACGAAAAATTCCCGAAAATAGCTTTAAAAACATACTCTTGTCCTATTCTAATTGTCTTTTACAAGTTTTACCATATAGAAGCCATCAATATCGTCTCCTGAAAAACCGGGTAAAAGTTGTATTGATTCCTTTATCTCTGTGCTATATTTTTTCACACTATATTTTTTTATAAAAGAAGAACTGTCCTGCACAGTATATTGCTTATTATGTTTAAGGAAGTCCATGATTAACAAGTCATTCTCTTCTCTTTCCATACTGCATGTTGAGTAAAGCAATTCTCCTCCATTTTTTACATATTTTGAGGCAATATTAAGAATATTCATCTGTAATTCATTTAAAATCCTTATTTGCTTGCTGTTTATATTCTTCCACTTGATATCCGGCTTTTTCCTGATAACTCCGGTCCCGGTACATGGTACATCTGCCAGTACTTTATCAGCCTTTTCAAAATAATCTTCCTTATAATCAGCTGCATTTCCCTTTTTAGTTTCCACAATATCAATATCAAGTCTCTTGCATTCCTCTCTCACCATTTGAAGCCTTTTAGGGTTTTTTTCCAGGGCAATAATTCTCCCCTTATTAGCCATCAACTGTGCCATATGAGTAGTCTTTCCTCCCGGTCCGCTGCACATATCAATAATAAGCTGACCTGGTAAAGGATTCAAAAACCTGGATGCCAGGGCAGAGCTTTCATCCTGGATAGAAAATAACCCATCTTTAAATATTTTTAAACTGGCAACATCGGTTAAATTCTCAAGAAATATTATTTCAGAAGGAATATATTTACCTTCTTTGAATATAATATCCCCTTCAGATAACACTTTTTTTAACTCCGCCATATTAATTTTTAGACTATTTGCCCGTATACTTGTATTTGGTTTTTTATTCATAGTCTTACAGATAACTTCACATAATTCTAAACCAAACCTCTTTATCCACCTATCTATCAGCCAGTTAGGAAATGAATAAACCACGGAAATATATTCTACAGGATCTTTTGATATATCTGGCCAATCAAAATTACCGAATTTTCTGATTATATTCCTTAATACCCCATTAACTAAATTTGAATATTTAAAATGCTTTCTTTCTTTAGTCAATTTTACTGCTTCATTGACAATAGCATAATCAGGTACCTTATCTAAAAAGATAATCTGGTAAACACTCATTCTTAAAATATTTTGAATTACAAAAGGCAGTTTTTTATTTTGTATTTTAAGAAATTGAAAAATAATCCAATCTAATTTTTTTCTAAATCGGGTTACACCATAGGTTGTCTCCTGCAGGAAAGCCCTATCTTCTTTTTTAAAGGAATAATTATTTAAATAATACTGAACCAGGATATTTAAATAAGAATTCTTTTCTTCCACCCTTACAAGTATTTCTAATATTACGTCTCTTATATTTTCTGCTTTCAAGTTTTACATTCCTTTTTATTTTACCATGCAAATAACATCACTTTTTATTCAATAATTGCAATAAACCAGGTTAATATTCAAATGAATCTTCTACAGTAATTTTGTAACCGTTAATAAATTGAGAGACATCCATCTCTTTAGAACCAGGCAGAATAAGACGCTTTATTACTATGCTATCATCATCTCCCGTTAATACTTGTATACCTTTCTTACTTACATCTATTATATCTCCCGGCCTTTGGCTCTGTTTGATATGATTTGTGTTTTCCAGTGTAACCAAAGATGCTTTGGTTATTTTGATTCTTTTGCCTTTAAATTCAGTATAAGCGCAAGGAATATAGGCAATTCCTCTAATAAGGTTAAAAATGTCCTTACCGGTTTTACTCCAATCGATTCTACAGTCATCCTTGCATATTTTTCTTGCATAAAAATATTCTCCCTCTGCCTGGGAATACTTTTTATAATTGCCTTTTTTTAAACTATCAAGTATATCGGGTAGCATTTCCGCACTCTGAATGGAAAGTCTGTTACTTAATTCCAGATAATTTTCTCCGGGCAATATATTCACTTTTTTTTGTAAAATAATATCTCCCGAATCAATCTTCTCACTCATAAATAAAAAACTTATACCGGTTTCTTTCTCACCCCGTATGATTGTCCACTGGACAGGTGCAGAACCTTTATAATATGGTAATAAGGATGGATGAATATTCAGACATCCCTGTACTGGTATTCCTAATACGTTCCTGGACAGTATCTGACCATAGGCAATTAAAACAATCAAGTCCGGTGAAAGTTCTTTAATTTTTTTAACGGAATCCCCGGAATTAATACTTTCTGGCTGATACAGGCTTAGTCCTGCATTGATGGCAGCCTCTTTTATAGGGGAAGGCTGCAGCTTTTTACCTCTTCCTGCCGGCCTATCCGGCTGAGTAATAACTGTTACTATCTCTTCTTCCAAAGAGATTAATTTTTCTAATACAGGAACTCCGAATGCTGCTGTTCCTACAAATATAATTCTCACAACAAACCTCCTCAAACAGGCTATTTAATCTCTTTTAGCTGATTTTTAATCATTATCCTTTTTGCAGGTCCAAGCCTATCTATAAAAAGATATCCCTCTAAATGGTCTATCTCATGCTGTAAGGCAATAGCCAAAAACCCTTCCCGGGTAATTTGAATCTTCTTTTCATCTAAATCAATTGCTTCTACAGTGACCGAGTATGATCTTTTTACCGGTGAATAGATTCCGGGCACACTTAAGCATCCCTCTTCTTCACTGGTTTCTCCCTCTCGTTTAACAATTTCAGGATTTATCAAGACAATGGGACCTTTATCCTCTGTATCAATTACAATTATTTTTTTGGAAACACCAACCTGGGGAGCAGCCAAACCAGCTCCTCCTTCGGCATACATTGTCTCAATCATATTGTTTACTAATTCCCTGATTTCATCATCAATTTTAGTTACCGGCATAGCCTTTTCTCTTAAAACCGGAGAACCATATTTGTGTAATCTTAAAATAGCCATTTCCTACTCCTAATACATTTTCATTGGATTAACATCAATTATTAATTTTACATCATGTGACCGATATTTTGAAATATATTTGGATAAACTGTCTTTAAAAAAATCCAGATCATTTTTTTCAGTATTTATCCTCATAATAAAACTTACCTTGCTATTATATTTCTCCCGCGTAATAACTATATTATCCTTATCCAGTTGAAATCCTAATTCATATTTATTTATCAAATCAAGATGATTAAAGTATTGAATTAACTCGTCTGCATTTTTTTTTACATTTTCTCTTTTTTTTCCTAAAAAATCAATTTTTATCATCTGAGTAAAAGGGGGATAATCAAGCTCTTTCCTGATTAATAACTCCTGTTGATAGAATAACCTGTAGTTAATTTTTTCGATAGCCTGCAGACTATAATGTTCAGGCTGATAACTCTGTATTAATATCTTTTTTGCATCTTTTCTGGTACTATATTTCAAAGCCAGATTATAAATAAACTGAAATGTTAATTCAGCTGACCGGTAATCAGGGATATTAAGCAGATAATCCGCTAAAATTAATCCTAACAGACCTACATTATCATATTTTACCTGCCTGAAAATAATCTGGGTTCCTATTAAAATATCAATTTTTCCTCTGTTAAATTCATTTATTATTTTTTTCTGTTCAATGGCACCGGGTGCATTATCGATATCAAGTCGACTGACAGTAGCTTTAGGAAACATTCTTTTTGTTAGCGCCTCTACATGTTGAGTTCCTGCTCCAACCGGTTTTATTCTTCCTTTACCACACTTGGGACAATACTCTTCCATTCTTACTCTTTTTCCACACATATGACATAGAACAGATTTAATCTCACCAGTAATGTGATAGGCTAAAATGTGATTACATTCGGGACATTTTATTACATGACCGCATTGAGAACAAACCATATGCCCGGCAAATCCACGCCTGTTTAAAAATAGTATGACTTTTTCACCTTTTTTCAGGCATTGGAGGATATTTTGTTGTAACTCGAAACTTATAATTCGCTGATATGCTTTCTCCTCTTTCAAGTCAACTAATTTTATCTCAGGAAATATTTTCTGAGAATGTATCATTCGTTTTTCAGTTTTTAAAATATACTTATTATTTTCTGCACACCAATAACTATCCACTGAGGGAGTATGACTGCTTAGAATTACCTCTATTTTCTCTAATTTTCCCCTGCTTAAGGCAACATGTTTGGCATTATAGCGGGGCATTCTTTCTTCCTTATATAATAATGAGTTTTCCTGCTCAACAATAATCAATCCTAAATCCTTAAAAGGAAGAAATATATTGGACCTGGTTCCAATTACTACATCCACATCACCTCTTTTTGCCTTCAGGAATCGAATATATTTTTCTGTTTGACTCACTTTTTTGTCAAATATCCCCAATTTAGCTCCATACCTGTTCGCCAGTTTCTTTTTTAATTCAGCACAACACCATTGGTCTGGAACCATAATAAAAACCTGTCTTTTTCTCTGCAGTACCCTATTAATACATTTCCTGTAGAAACGATCTCTCAGGTTATGATTATTATAATGAAACAAAAATGGTTTATCAGGGGCATCATTGTATTGCAATTCACTGTTTTCAGGCAAGGGGAATTGATTTTCTTTCTCTTCAAGAGTACTGATACCATTATTTACCATGTTAATATCAACACCTGGTTGAGATTGGTTGTCTACTCCATTCTGAAGAAAAGCTAATATTTTTTTTCTTGATATCTTGGTAGGAACAATATAATTCACAACAGTCCCTATTGGACATATATAATACCTGGAAATCCAGTCAGCCAAATCCAAAATTGATTCGGTTATTACAGGAATAGGGTCAATTACCTCTTCAATATTTTTCAGGCTGGTAATATTGGTCTGGTAAATTTTTTTGGTAATAACACCGACTATCTGCTTATTTCTGAATGGAATTTTTACTCTTTTACCAATATCAGCTATATCCTCCATCTCAGGAGGTATATAATAATGAAAACCTTTGGTTAAATTGTTCCTTAATGGAATTATTTCTGCTACACTTTTCCTGCTCATTACAACAACATACCATTATGTCGGTTGCTAAGTTTTATTTCTATAATATTAAGAATATGTTCAGCTAACTTGTGCTTGGACATCAGTGGTAAATCCTTTTTCTCACCTTCATTGTCAATAATTATAACTTTATTGGTATTAGTTCCAAATCCACTGTCTTTTCGGGTTATATCATTAGCTATGATATAGTCTAACTTTTTTGTTTTTAATTTTGTTAACGCATTCTCCAGCAAATCCTGGGCTTCAGCAGCGAACCCTACTAATATCTGGTTTGTTTTTTTCTCTCCTGCCTCTTTCAAAATATCGATATTCTTTGCAAGCTTAACAGTAAATGTTTCCTGCCCTTCTTTTTTAATTTTTCCGGAATACTGTTTAACAGGTTTAAAATCTGCTACAGCGGCTGCTGATATAAATACATCTGAATCCATAAAATAATTCATTACCTGTTTTCTCATCTCTTCTGCTGTAATAACATGGATTGTCCTGGCTCCAGGAGGATCCTGTAAACAGGTAGGACCGGTAATAAGTGTTACATCTGCACCATAGTTTACAGCTGTCTCAGCTAAGGCAAATCCCATCTTGCCGGTAGAATAATTTGTTATAAACCTTACCCTGTCAATCGGTTCTCTTGTTGCAGAGGCTGATATTAATATTTTTTTATCTTTTAAATTATTCTTTCTGTTAATTTGCCCTTTTATAAAATTTACTATGTGAACAGGTTCAGCCATACGCCCATCTCCGTAATCCCCGCAAGCCAGATTGCCTGTTTCTGCATTAATAAAGTAATATCCCTTTTCTGTTAAGTATTTGACATTATCCTGATAAATAGAGTTATTTATCATTACAGTATTCATTGCAGGAGCCAGGTATACTTTTCCCGGAAAAGCCAATACAGTTGAGGTTAATATATCATCTGCCATCCCGTTAGCCATTTTGGCAATAGTATTTGCCGTAGCAGGAGCAATGATTATCAAATCAGCCCATTGAGCCAGTGAGATATGCCGGATTTCCTCCTCTTCCCTGTTAACAGAAAACAACTCAGTATATACCCTGTTTTCACTTAAAACCGCCAGGGTAAGGGGCGTAATAAAACGCTCTGCGTTGTTGGTCATCATTACCTTAATGCTGTGCCCTTCTTTTTTTAATAATCGTATTAATTCAGCACTCTTATAAGCTGCTATTCCACCTGTTATTCCAATAACAATATTTATTTTTTTATTATTTTCTTTTTCTTTTTCTTCAAACATATTCCTGACCGGTATCTTTCACTAAAATTGTATTACTTAAATATGATAATTCGTTTTATAATCATTATTTTAATAATACCATATATAACAAATAATATAAAAACTATAGTCTCATAATTTAAAATCAGACAGCCCATCTCTTACCCTGCACCTTTCGGCAATTATAATGCACTTCAGTTCCTTTAATGCCTCGAGGAGGTGATTATTAATTACCAGATAATCATAGTGTTTTATCTGTTTTAGCTCAGAATGGGCATTATTAAGCCTTTTTTGAAGGATTTCCTCGTCTTCAGTATTTCTACCTCTTAACCTTTTTTCCAGCTTTTCCCAGGAAGGAGGCGCAATAAATATAAATATTCCCTGCGGAAATTTCTCTTTAAGCTGCAGAGCTCCCTGTACATCAATTTCTAAAACAAGATCTTTCCCCTGTTCCAAATTTTGTTTAATAGTATTTAGCAAAGTTCCTTTATACTCACCATGAACCAATGCCCACTCAGCAAATTTCTCATCCTTTATATACTGTTTAAAGGTCTCCTCATTGACAAAATAATAATCCCTGCCCTCTTCTTCATCTCTTCTTGGTTTCCTGGTTGTGACTGAAACAGAATAAGATAGATTGGATATCTGCTGAAATAGTTTTTCTCTCAAAGTTCCTTTACCTACTCCGGATGGTCCGGATATTACAAATAAATGTCCAGTCTTTTTTTTCATTTTTTCTTCCAAACTATTCAGTCATTGTTATCTTTTTTCTGATAACTGGCTAACCGGTTAATAATAGTTTCAGGCTGTAATGCTGATAAGATAACCTGGTTGCTGTCTGTTATCAGAATAGAGCGAGTCCTGCGGCCATAAGTTGCATTAATCAGTTTTTTTTCTTGTTTTGCTTCTTCCCGCAATCTTTTCATCGGGGCAGAATCAGGGTCCAGGATAGCTATCACCCGATTTGAATTAACAAAATTTCCAAAACCTATATTCATCATAAACATATTCTATAATTCTCCTGATTTATTTGATTTATTCAATATTTCTTGACTGCTCCTTTATTTTTTCTAATTCATCTTTTATTCTAATTATTTTTGATGATATGCCTTTATGGTTAGATTTGGCACCCATTGTATTTATCTCCCTGCCTATTTCCTGGGTATAAAATTCTAACTTTCTACCAATAGGAGTTACATTTTTTGTAAGTCTTTTTAATTGGTTAAAATGACATTTAAGCCTGGTAATTTCTTCAGAGATATCACTCTTCTGAGCTAAAATAGAGACTTCCATTTCCAGTCTACCCTGGTCAAGAGTAACATCCTGGCCAATTTGCTGAATTCTTTGTTTTAATTTCTCCTGGTACTCCAAAAGGCACTCATCTTTATCTTTTTCTATTTGATTAACAACTGTTTTCATTTTTTCAATTCTTTTCAGAATATCATCAATCAGCTTATTTCCCTCTTCTTCCCGGCATATTATCAGATTGTCCAGTGCTTTTTCCAGAGATACTTTTATTGATTTCCATAAATCATCATTTTCTTCTTCTTTTTTAAAATCAAAAATCTCCTTAAAACGCAACAGTGATTCCAAATTAATCTCATCATTGATTTTACTGATTTCTTTTAACCTGTGTAAAGAATTCAGGTATGATTTTAGCAATTCTTCATTAAGTTGTATACTACTGATATTATCATTAGAAGATTCAGATTTTATCAATACATTTATACTTCCCCTGCTAATCCTTTTCTGAATAATATTTTCAATTTTTTGCAGAACATCCAGTGATTGAATTGGCATCCTTACTTTAATATCACAATAGCGATTATTTACTGATTTTATTTCAGTCTTGGAAGTAATACCGTTTATTACTGATTCTCCCATCCCAAAGCCAGTCATGCTCTTTGTCAATGATTTCTTCTCCTTTCCAGTCCGGTTATTTTACAATCATTTTAGGTAATTCATTTCTTGCTGTCAAATAAGTATTATAATTATATAACTTAAAAACTACTTGACCTAAAAGATTAAATGTATTATAAATTACCTGTAATAGAAATAAAAAGGTGTATTTTATAGCATGAAATTAGACAGTATTGCAATAGCTTCTGTTGTGTTTGAAACAAAAAAAAATATAATTCCGGCAAAAATTATCGAGTTATACCAGCCAAGCAAATATGAAATTCTATTTGTATTGAAATCTAAAAAAGGTATCGGGAGACTTTTTTTCTCAATCAGACCTGATAGGATGGCTTTTTTTAGAAGTGAATCCCTGATACCGTCAGAAAATTTTACATCACTATTTTTCAATCATCTGCAAAACTGGTTACAGGGAGCAGATCTGTTAGACATTGAACACTATCAATTTGATCGGATAATAAAACTAATTTTTCAGCCTTATATTAAATTCGGCACTACAAAAAATTATCAACTGATAATTGAGTTTATGGGCAAACACAGTAATGCTGTTCTGGTAGACGAACAATTAAATATTAAATCCGCCATAAAACAGGTTGGCTCAGAAGTAAACCGTTTTCGGGAGATTAAACCGGGTATTCCCTATGTTTATCCACCAAAACAGGATAAGCATAATCCCTTATCCATTAGCCAGGAAATGTTTTTAAACTTATTAAATGATGATATTAAAAATAATGATATTATATTTTTTTGGCAATTCCTGCAGCATAATTTTAGCGGATTAGGTAAAAAAAGCGCGAAAGAGATTGTGACTGCCATGGGCTTATCTTCTCAATATTATTTAAGAGAGTTTAGCCAGGGAGATTATGCCAGAATGTGGCAATTGTTTTCTGAGGTTGTCAATAAAATTGCTAATAATATAATGTTTCCTGCTGTAATTATTGATAAGAAATCCAATAATATACTTGATTACTCCTTGCTTTCTCCTGTAACGAAAAAGGAGGATTCCATTGTTGTTAATTTTAAGGAAACATCTAATTGCCTTGAATTTGTATTTAACAGGTTAACCGAACAGGATAAAAAGAAAGAATTATATCAAAATATTAATAAAATTTTAAACAAGAATATAAAAAAATTTGAGAAAATGAAAAATATTTTCCAAAAAAAGAAAAAGGATATAGAAAGCAGTGAAGAATACCGCAAAAAAGGTGAGTTAATAAAGGCAAATCTTTATCGTATTAAACCCGGCGTGAAGGAGGTTTCCCTTGTTGATTATATTGATAATGAAAAAGAAATAATTGTGAGTTTAAATCCGGATTTTAATCCTGTTCAAAATGCAGAATATTATTTCAATAAATATAAAAAGTTGCAGCAAAATAGTAAAAATATAAAACAACAGGCTGAGGAAACAGAAAACGCTTTTCGCCAGTTAGAGGAAATAAGAAAAAAAACTGAGGAAAATAAAGATTCTCTGGAAATTCTTTCTGATATTTACAAAGAACTTTCCAAATCAGGATATATTAAAACTGAAAAAAGAAGAAATACAAAAAGAAAAAAGCCACAACCCAATATAAGTAAGTTCATTTCTCCAGATGGATGGACAATAATTGTTGGAAAAAATAATAAACAGAATGAATATCTTTTAAGATATTTATCTTCCGGGAATGATTTCTGGCTGCATAATCTAACCAGCCCCGGGGGACATATAATTATAAAAAACCACAAAAATCTGGATAATCCTCCATTTCAAACTCTTCTTTTTGCAGCTCGCTTAGCAGGATATTACAGTAAAATTAAAGATAAAGAATATGCTATTATTATTTACACTCAGAGAAAATATGTTAAAAAACCCAAAAACTCCAAACCGGGAAAGGTAATTTATTCTAATGAAAAAACTCTGCAAATATTAATAAATCATGATGAGATTAAAAATGATATGCATAAAATGTGGACTGGCTAACATTCTAATCTCCATAAAGTATGGCCAGTTGTTTCTTTATATCATCAGGAAGGGCTGATGTAAAACTCATCGTTTGTCCAGTAGCAGGATGAGAAAATTGTAGATAATGGGAATGCAAAGCCTGTCTTTGAATTGAAATATAGTTATTCTTTTCTTTTCGGATGCCATACAGCTTATCTCCAACTACCGGGTGTCCAATAAATCTTAGATGTACTCTAATCTGATGAGTACGACCTGTATACAACCTGAGCAACAATAGTGTAAATGACTCAAAATACTTGATAACCTCAAAGTACGTTTTTGCTTCACGGCTGGCTATATTAGAAACACTCATTTTATTCCTGTGATTTTTATCTCTACCTATAGGTGCTTCAATATACCCTGCTTTATCTTTTAAAATACCGTACACAAGAGCAATGTATTTTTTTACAATACTTCTTTCCTTTATTTGCTTGGTCAAACTATGATGTGCCAGTTCTGTTTTAGCAATCATCATTAATCCGGATGTTTCCTTATCCAATCGATGAACAATCCCGGGTCGGTTTACACCATTGATGCCCGGGAGGTTTCCCTGACAATGATACAATATTGCATTAACAAGTGTACCAGTTCGAACTTTACCTGTTGGATGCACAATCATCCCTGCGGCTTTATCAATAACCATCATATGCTCATCCTCAAAATAGATATCAAGAGGTATGTTTTCCGGCTGCAGATTCAATTCTTTTTGCTCAGGAATATTTATAGAAATTCTATCTCCATTTTTTAAAATGTAACTGGCTTTTATTTTTTTATCATTCACCAGAATATTTCCCTGAGTAATCAATTCCTTGATTCTATTTCTGGAAAAGCTACAATACTGGCCCTTTGCTAAATAAATATCAATTCTTATATTTTCTTCATTTGTATAGATAATTTCTCTAGTTTTACTTTGTAACTCCAAAATTGATTACTTCCCTTTTTAAAAAAATCTTTAATAACTAATCAATTATCATCTTCATTTTCATTAATCTCTTCCTTTTGAAAAAGAAAATAAATAATCAGCATGAATAGACCTATATTAAGCGCTGAATCAGCAATATTAAAAATAGGCCATATTTGGAAATCCAGGAAATCGATAACACTTCCTACCCTGAGACGATCAATCATGTTACCCAGGGAACCACCTAAAATAAATATCAAAGAGAAGAAAACCAGTTTGTTCTCTGGGGTTATCTTTTTTCTCAATAAGAATATTATCAGTAAAATAACCAATATGGTTACAACAACAAATACAGTATTTGGAAATCTAAGAATACCAAAAGCAGAGTTAGGATTTAAAATATAGGTTATATGGAATACTCCCTTTATAATCGGTATGGATTCCATTAAATTCATTTTTGTTTCAACCCAAATTTTTGTTATCTGATCAAAAAGGGTAATCAGAAATATACCTGATAAAAAGTATATTGAAATACCCTTTTTAGCAACCTTTTTCTTTTTCCCTGCCATTAGTATATATCCTTATTTATCATATGTTAATACAGTAACACATTTATGGCAGATAGTCGGATATTCTTTGTTTTCTCCTACGCTTTCTGAATAACACCAGCATCTTTCACATTTTTCTCCAGGGGCTTTCTTTACTGACACTGATAGTTCCGGAACTTCTTCCCCTTTTAAAATATTATCAGCAGATACTTCCTCTGATGCTTTGATTATCTCAACTTTTGAAACAATAAAAATAGTTTCCAGTTTATCCTTAAATTTGCCCAAATACTCGTATAATTCATTATTATCAGTGATCAAATCAACCTGTGCCTGTAGAGCATTACCAATAAGCCCTTCTTTTCTGGAAATCTCCAATGCCCTTAGAACATCCTTTCTTACTGCCAACAATTTGCTCCACTCTTCCTCCATCTGTGTTTGAACCATATGTTTGTCTACTTCCGGCCATGATGAGAGGAAAACACTTCCTTCTTTTTTATTTTCTTTATTTAAATTCTGCCATATTTCTTCTGCAGTAAAGCTTAATACCGGAGCAATCAAGCGAGTTAATTCATTGACAATTTTATAAAGAACTGTTTGAGCTGATCTTCTTGAAATAGAATCAGCATTGAGTACATATAATCTATCCTTAATTATATCAAGATAAAAAGAACTCAAATTAAGAGTACAGAAATTATGTATATCATGATATAGAGAATGAAATTCATAATTATCATAATTCTCAGTAGTATGTTTAACCAGTTGCTGGAATTGACTTAATATAATCTTATCAATATCTTCCATTTTTTCATATGGAATACTATTCTTTTCCGAATCAAAATCATTTAAATTGCCCAGGATAAAGCGGGTAGTATTTCTTATTTTACGATATATTTCTACCAGTTGTTTTAATATCTTTTTAGATATTCTGACATCTCTCCGATAATCAGAGGATGCTACCCATAATCTCAAAATATCTGCACCATATTCATCAATTACCTGTTGAGGAGGAATTACATTACCGATAGATTTAGACATTTTTCTTCCCTCTTCATCCACAATAAATCCATGAGTTAAGACTGATTTATACGGAGCTCTGTCAAAACTCGCTACCGATGTCAAAAGAGAAGTCTGGAACCATCCGCGATGCTGATCTGTACCTTCTAAATATAACTCACAAGGCCAGTGCAAGTCTTTTCTGGTTTGTAATACAGCTGCATGACTGCATCCTGAGTCAAACCAGACATCCATAATATCAGTTTCCTTTTCAAACTTATCACCATTACAGTGAGGACATTCGAATCCTTTTGGGAGAATCTCGTCTGCATTCATGGCAAACCATGAATTTGAACCTTTTTCTCTAAACAATTCTTTGACAATATCAATTGTTTGTGGTGTTATTACTATTTTTTTACAGTTACTGCAATAAAAGGCAGGGATAGGAACTCCCCATACCCTTTGACGTGATATACACCAATCAGTCCTTTCTTCTACCATACTGTATATTTTTTCTTTACCCCAGCGTGGAATCCATGTTACTTCATCAATAGCCTTTAATGACTTTTCTCTGAATTTATCCACCGAAACAAACCATTGCTCTGTTGCTCTGAATAAAATTGGTTTTTTACATCTCCAGCAATGAGGATATGAATGTTTAATTTTGCCACTTACTAAGAGTTTTCCATTTTCTTTTAGGGATTCAATAACCTTCTTATTACCTTTTTGATAATCCAAACCATTAAAAGGTCCAGAATTTTCATTTAGTCGCCCCTTGCTGTCAAGGACTGAGATAATCGGCAGACCATATTTAATACTAACTTCATAGTCTTCCTGTCCATGACCGGGAGCAGTATGAATACAACCTGTACCTTCTTCCAATGATACATGGGATCCTAAAATAATAAGAGAATCTCTGTCTAATATCGGATGCTTTGCTTTTATTCTTTCAAAGGCCTTGCCTTCTTGTTCACCTAAAACCTGATAAGAATCAATCCCAACCTTTTTCATTACCTCTTCTACTAATTTTGATGCTATAATCAAATTTCCCTGATTAGTCTTCACCAGGCTATATTTAAAATCCGGGTGAAGTGTGATGGCCAAATTAGCAGGTATTGTCCAGGGTGTAGTCGTCCATATTACTATATATACCTCACCAGGTTCTACCCTGGGAAAAATTGAGCTTATATCATCTTCTATCTTAAATTTAACATAAATTGAGTCACTCTCTTCGTCACTATATTCAATTTCTGCTGCAGCCAATGCAGTTTCACAGGAAGGACACCAATAGACCGGCTTTAAACCTTTATATATATATCCGCGCTCATACATTCTCCCAAATATTTCAATTTGTTTTTCTTCATATTCAGGCAAAAATGTCAGGTAAGGATTTTCCCAATCAGCAATAACTCCCAGTCTTTTAAATTCATCCATTTGAATATTAATATATTCTTTTGCATATTTCTGGCATTCTTCTCTTAATTTAACCGGGTCGATGTCATGCAGGGTGACATTTAAGTTCTTGCTTACCCTGTGCTCAATAGGCATTCCATGAGTATCCCATCCAGGTACATAATATGCATTATATCCTTTCATCCACCGGTACTTAGGAATTATATCTTTCAGAATCTTATTATATGCTGTACCTATGTGAATATTCCCGTTAGCATAAGGAGGACCGTCATGCAGGATAAACTTTTCGTTATCTCTGTGTTTTTCCAATAATTTCTTATCTAATTCCATGCTATACCAGAAATCCAACATTTTTGGTTCTTCTTTTGGTAAATTAGCTTTCATGGAAAAATCTGTTTTTGGTAAGTTTAGTGTTTCTTTAAAATCCATAATATACTCCCTTATATTCTAAATATATAAAAACAAAAGCCTCTTGCCTTCAAAAGGGCAAGAGGCTATAATTTCCTGCGGTACCACCTTATTACACGTTGTTCTATTAATTATTTATAACAAGAACAACCTTTATGAAAGATATGTTATTACATTCTTCCATCATTCAGCTTTATCGAGACAACCGTTTTGGCTTATTATATATATTTCAGCCAAAATCTCAAGAGGTGATTTTCAGAATTATTAACTTTCTTACTCTTCCCCTTGCTTATTTTTAAAATAATTATTTCTCATTATTGTGATAAAAAATAGTATCACTTTTTTTATAAAGAGTCAATTAAAGGACACAAAATATTTTCAGATTAAAGATTTTAAAAATCCTTATCATTCTGTATATCATCAAATTCCTTCTGGTTATTTTTTTTATTATTTGAGTAAAATTTCATTTTAATATCTTCTATTGCTTTATCCCGGATATCTTCCGACTCCCCTTGATCTACCTGCTTCACTTGCTCTTCCGGTTTGTGTTGCTCTTTAAGATTTTCTTGTTCTTCCGGTTCTTCAATAATCTCTTCATCTAACATCCTGATATGAATTTTTAGTGTATTTTTTAATTTTTCTAAAATCAGGTATTTTCTTTTCTTTAATTCTACTATCTCATTATTGATATCATAGATTTCCTGTTTTGCCTGCTGCTTAATCCTCTCAGCCTCAATTTTGGCATTTTCTAATACGACCTGTGCTTCTTTTTGTACATTTTCTTTAATATTAGAAGCACTCTTCTGAGCATTAATCAAGGCACTTCTAAGAGTTTCGTCCATTTTTGAATATTCTTCAACCCTTGATTTAAATCGTTCAACTTCTTCTTTGAGCTTTATATTTTCATTAAGCACTTCCTCGTAATCTTTAGCAATACGATCCAGGAAATCATCGACTTCTTCCTCATTATATCCTCTGAAGGATCTATTAAACTGTTGCTGTTCAATATCCATCGGGGTAATCTTCATTAATCGCCCTCCTTCTATTGGCTGTCTTTTTTAGCCATATGAATGTAATTCCTAAAATTAATAATATATATTAACAATTAATCTTATCAATGATGTTCTTAACAGGTTTAGTAAAAAATATACAATAATCGGGGACAAATCAATCCCCATCCCCCCCAAAGGAATGATTACCCTGAAAGGAGCTAATATCGGCTCAGTAGCCTGATATATCAGTTTAATAATAGGATTAGACCTATCAACCGGTAACCATGATAAAAATATTCTGGCTAATATAATATAACTGTAAATCCTGAAAACTATATTAATAATATTTATTAAAAAATACATAGATATCCTTAACTATCCCCTCTCATTTGTCCAAACTTTTCTTTTATTCTTTCCCCATCAACAATGTACACTACCCTCTCGGCGAGATTTCCGGCATGGTCTCCTATTCTTTCCAGATTATCAGAGATAAAAATCAAATGTATTGCCCGGCTGATTGTATGGGGATCTTCTAACATAAATGTTAACAGTTCGCGAAGTATCTGTTGATTTATCTGATCAACCAGCTTGTCTTTTTCCCAAACCGCTTTAGCTAATTCTACATTCCCGCTAAGATATGCTTCAAGACTATCCTTGAGCATTTCTTTTGTTAAATCTGCCATCCTGGGAATATCCACTAATGGCTTTACCATGGGCTTAGATGATAAATACTGGCTAGCTCCGGCAATATTAGCCGCCCTATCCCCAACTCTCTCTAAATCAGATATGGCTTTCATGGCACTTGTTATAACTCTTAGTTTTTTAGATACCGGGTGTTTTAATGCTATTAATTGCAGGCACTGTTCTTCAATATCCAATTCCATTCGATCTACTATTTCATCACCGTCAATTACCTGTTGTGCCATCTCCCAGTCTTTATTAACCAAAGACTGTACAGCCTTTTCCAGGGAAATTCTAACCATTTTTGACATTTTAATCAAGTTATCCCTTAAATCTGCCAGCTCATTATTAAAAATAGCTATTAATTCCTTATCTTCTTTGCTTTTTTGACTCATATTGCTTTATTCCTAAAATAAATTAAACATATTAACTTGCATATAATATAACAAAAAAGGTTCATTTTTTCAATTAAATTATAATAACTGAAACCAATGACTGAATCACATTAATAAACATTAATAGAATATCATAATGCTTTAAGCCAGGGTTTTAAAGTTTGGGCCTTTTTTATTTGATTCTTTCAAAACCAGGTTTACTCAGGTTTTTGCCTCTTATGGCACTTCCACCAAGATATGCTTCCTGTATTTTCTTATCATCCTTTAATTTTGAAGACAAACCGCTTATACTTATCCTGCCTGTTTCCAGTACATATGCCCGATTAGCAACAGCTAAGGCCTTTCTGGCATTTTGTTCAACTAATAAAATTGCAACACCCTGTTCATTGATTTCCTTAATTATTTTAAAGATTTGTTTTACCAATAATGGTGCAAGCCCTAACGATGGTTCATCCAATAGCAATAATTCCGGGTCACTCATTAATCCTCTGCCAATAGCAAGCATCTGCTGTTCACCACCTGACAATGTACCAGCTAACTGTTTTTTTCTATTTTTTAAAATTGGGAATAAATCATAAACACGTTCTTTTCTTTCTAAAACAATTTTTTTATCACTTCTACGGTTAAAAGCACCTAAATTTAGATTTTCCTCAACGGTCAATGTAGCAAAAACATGCCTTCCTTCAGGAACATGGGAAATACCATCAATTACAATTTTGTATGCTTCTCTTTTTTTTAAAGAATTTTCCTGAAACAATATATCACCATCATGTACAGGAACCAGTCCGGAAATAGCTCTAAGCAATGTACTTTTACCTGCACCGTTTGCACCTAAAACGCTAACAATTTCGCCTCTTGAAACATCCAGAGAAATTCCTTTTAATGCCTTTACTGCATCATAATAGATATGAAGGTCTGTTATTCTTAATAATGATTTTACCAAAACTACAAATAATCCTCCTCTTCTTCTTTTCCTAAGTAAGCTTCAATAACAACGGGATTATTATACACTTCTTCTGGTTTTCCCTCAGCAATTTTTTTCCCTTCATCCATTACCGTTACCCAGTCGGAAATTCCCATTACAACATTCATATCATGCTCGATAAGTAGTATTGTTAAATCTTCTTTTTTTAATTTATTGAGAAAAAACATCAAATCTTCAGATTCTTTATCATTTAAACCACTGCTGGGTTCATCAAGTATCAATAAATCAGGGTTGCTAGCTAAAGCCCTGGCAATTTCTAACATCCTTTGATTACCATATGCTATATTTTTTGCCAGTTCAAATTTACAAGAACTAAGCCCTATTTGTTCCAGCTTGCTCTCTGCAACTTCCTGTATCCTTTTTTCTTCTTTTATTTGTGACGGTAACCGAAATACAGAAGGCCATAATCCTGATTTACTGCGTGCATGCTGTCCGGACATTACATTTTCGAGACAAGTCATATCTTTAAATAAGCGAATATTCTGAAAAGTTCTGGCCATTCCTTTTGCAAGTATTTGATGTGGTTTTAATTTAAATAATCTTTCATCTTTAAAATAGTATTCTCCACTATCGGCTTGATAAATTCCAGTAATTACATTAAAAACAGTAGTTTTACCGGCACCATTTGGACCAATTATACTGCTTATATTTCCCTTCCTGACTTTTAAATCAAGCTGATTAACAGCAATTAATCCACCGAACTGCTTGGTTAATTTTTTAGTCTCCAGTATAATTTCTGTATTGGCAGTTTGCAGATTTTTTTCTTCTTTAGTATATTTTTCAGTCATTATATTTCACTCTCTTCTCCCTTAATAACCATTGGTTCTACTTGCAGTTTGCCTCTTTGTCTCGGCCATGCGCCACCTGGCCTGAACATCATCATCAATACCATTACTGCCCCAAATATTAACATACGGTATTGGGCAAAAGTTTGAAATATTTCCGGGAAAAGAGATATTGCCGCAGCTCCGATAAATACACCGGGTATTGAACCCATTCCTCCAATTAGAACAATACAGAATAGCAGACATGATTCCATAAAAGTAAAGCTATCCGGGGAAACAATCATAAGTTTGCTGGCATAGATATTACCTGCTACACCAGCTAATGCAGCACCGATAACAAATGCAAGCAATTTATAGTACCTGACATCAATGCCTGACGCTTCGGCCGCTATATTGTCTTCACGGATACAATTCCAGGCTCTTCCAATCCTGGAATTCTGTAACCTTATTAAAGCTATAACTGTCAATCCAACGACTATCCATATATAATAGTAAAATTCTGTAGAATTATTTATAACTAAAAAATTGCCGATAGAAGGAAATTGTATTCCAAAAATACCGTTTGGACCTCCTGTAATCCCGAGTGGATTGTTAATCAACGTCAAACGGATAATCTCTCCCATTCCGATAGTTACAATACACAGGTAATCTCCCCTCAAATGTATTATAGGAGAACATACTATGTAAGCAAAAATAGCAGCTGCAATAGCACTAACAGGTAATAAAGCTAATATGGGTAGATTAAAGCTGGTATTTAGAATTGCAGCGGAATAAGCCCCAATTGCAGCAAATCCCATGTGTCCTAAGTCAAATAGTCCTACTTCACCTAACACGACATTCAGGCTTAATCCTAACAGTGTATAGATGCCAAAGAAAAAAGCAACATCAATAATATAATTATTTTTGACAATAACAGGAAAAAGTAAAAACGCTATAATAATACCTGTTAAAAAATATCCACTTTTTTTATAAGCAAAACCATTTTTGGTATTGTTTTTTTCAATCATATTATTCTACTCTAAACTTTCTCAGCTACTTTCTCACCAAGAATTCCCCTTGGCCTAAAAATCAATACAAGAATTAACACTAAAAAAACAAATACATCTTTGTATGCAGTTGAAAGATAAGTTGAACCAAGCATTTCTAAAAGTCCTAAAATCAGTCCCCCTATCATTGCTCCGGGAATATTTCCTATTCCACCTAAAATTGTTGCTGTAAAAGCTTTAAGACCATAATTCCAACCCATGATAAAACTTATTCTGCGATAATAAACCCCAACCATAACTCCGGCTGTTCCTCCCAGTGCAGGTCCAAGGGCAAAAATAAAAAATATAATTAGATTAATATTTATTCCCATTAGAGCAGCTGTCTCTCTATCCAGCGCACAAGCCCTGATAGCAGCACCAAAGGTAGTTCTTTGAATAATATAATACAGTATGCCCATTAATAAAAAAGATAAAAGCAGAATTATAATCTGTAAAACATTAATTCTTAAACCACCAATATTTAAAATATGATTAGGGATAACATTTGATGTGTATGCCTGTGGTCTGGCTCCCCAAATAACCATAATGGCATTCTGTAAAAAAATCGAAACACCTAATGCGGATACTACGG
The DNA here is from genome assembly GCA_028703475.1 of Atribacterota bacterium. NCBI lineage: Bacteria > Pseudomonadati > Atribacterota > Atribacterota bacterium. Next base: position 85,182 of record JAQVMU010000001.1, read on the forward strand.
CCGGTAATCTACCTGTAGGATATATGGGTCTGTATGCTAACCTTTCCACAATAATTCCCATAATACCTGTACCGATTGCGGCTACCAACATAGCCGCAATCAATCCACCCCACAAACCAAAGGTAGAGGTTACATAAGCAGTGCTCATAACTAATAGAGTATATCCAAAGTATGACCCCAAAGTAAATAAATCGCCGTGGGCAAAATTTATCAATTTCATTACACCATATACCATTGAATACCCTAATGCAATAAGAGCATAAAAAGAACCAATTGTTAATCCATTCAAAAGCTGTTCAATAATTAATTTCATTTACCTCTACCCCAATAATACTACTAATTTTTATCTCTCAACAATAGCATAGCTACCATCATCATTAACTATATACAGATTTATACCAGTTCCTACACGGTCTCCTTTTTCATCAAATCCAATTGGTCCGGTAATGCTTGGAAATTCTTCCATTTCATTTTTCAGATAATCAGCTAACATATCTGAATCTGTTGAACCTGTTTTATCAATAGCTTCAGCTATTACCATCAAAGCATCGGCAGCATAAACAGACCATGGGCTGGAAGGTAAAGCGTTATAAGCTTCCTGATATTTTTCTTTAAATTCCATAGCTTCCGGATTAGTAAAATATTGTATCAATGCTTCCTGAGTCATATAACAGCCTGAGGCATATTCCAATCCAGCAATTCTGATAAAATCTTCGTTAATTGCTGCATCTCCTCCCACAAAAACAGCATCAATGCCAATTTCTCTGGCCTGTCTAATAATTAAACCCGCCTCTGAAAAATAACCGGTAAAATAGAATAAGTCAGGATTTGTTTCCCGCATCTTAGTTAATGGAACTGTATAATCAGATTCTCCCGGAGTAATAGCATCAAAATAAACCAGCTCAGCTGTGCCGGCTTCTAAAAGAAATTTTCTGGCTTCCTCTGCTAATCCTAAAGCAAATGAGGTGTTGTCATGCAGGATAGCGACTTTTTTTGCTCCAAAGTATGGCACAACTTCCTCAGCAAAAAAGATTCCCTGCGTATCTGTTCTACCACAAGTTCGGAAAAAATACTTTAAACCTCTTTCAGACAATTCTGAAACTGTTGCTCCATATGCAATATTAACTATTTTATTAGCTTCGTAAATATCTGAAGCAGGTTGTGTGACAGATGAACCATAAGTTGAAATACCTGCAACTATTCCCCTTGAAGTTAGGTTTTGAGCAGCAAGGGAACCACCTTTTGGAGTACATTCATCGTCTACCACAATTATTTCAATCATTTTTCCATCTAAAACGCCACCCTTATCATTAACCATCTGCGCTGCTATTTCTACACTCTGTTTCGCCATTTCACCTTCAATTGCCTCTGATCCTGTTAGCGGACATTGCAGGCCAATTAATACAGTATCTTGTGCAGCAACATTAATGGGAAATAATATTAGTAAGGCTATTAATATCACGAAAATCTTCTTAATTCTTAACATAAATTCCTCCTCTTTGTTCTGAATTTTACTTTGCATATTATTTTATTTAATAGAAATCTTATCTATTGTCATACCTCCTCTTATAATATTACAAATTTTATTCAAATATAATAATATACCATAATACCAAAAAGAAGTAAATTAAACCACTTTTAGCCTTGAAATATTTTTTTTGGTTATTTTTTGTGTCAAAATAATCCGTTAATAATTTTTTCTATAAAATATATCAGAAAGATATCTTTGCTATTATAATTGCATTCAGAAGAAAAAATTGAGAGATTTAATCTGAAGAAATACTCTTCCTTATCATTAACCGGTTCGGCCTATCACCTTACCCTACATTCTAAAACATTATTTTTAACCTTTTTTAGTATGTCAGTTATTTTTTCTTCATCGTACGCTTTCACATCTTTAAGATCAGGGTCTAACATTTCTTCTGATTGAATAAACCTTTGTAATATATATCTGCGTGCACCTGTTATTTCTTCGGCTATGTTTTTTATTACCTCTATATCATGAAATTTTGGAATAATTGTTGTTCGAAATTCGTAATCAATACCTGAATTCATTATTAAGTTAATACTATTCCTGATTTTTGAGATAATATTATCAATCTTTAACCCAATTACCTCTGAGTAATCCTCTTCCCTTAACATTGTTTTTATGTCCATTGCAATATAATCAACTAAATTTTTTTCTATTATATCTTTTAATATTTCTGGATTACTGCCATTAGTATCTATTTTTATCTTTAAATTATGTTTCTTAATCTCCAAAAGGAAATCTTTAACCCCTTCATTTAATGTTGGCTCACCACCGCTCAGACAAATACCATCTAAAAAAGGTTTTTTTGAAAGTATTGAGGAAATCATTTCTTCTATGGGAATATCCTGCAAAGACTGATGCCTTAGCACTAAATCTGTATTATAACAAAATGGGCAGCGGAAATTACACCCACCTACATATAGAGTTGAAACAATCATGCCCTCCCAATCAATTAAGGATGTTGAGATTATCTTTTTTATCTTAATCATTTCCATATTTTTAACTTATTATTTTTCCTTCAATATCTTTTATGTCAGGCACAATGCCTCTCCAGGAATCCATTTCATTATCATAGTTATCCAGTATAATTATTGTTGGGGTACTCATAACATTCAGCATACATGCCTCTGTTAATCCATCAACAGTATCAATATCACAATATTGAACCTCAACTTTATCTTCTAATAACCTACCAATTTTTTTTGCCTGTGGGCAATTAGGGCAGTCTTTTTTCCAAAATATCTTGATTTTCATTTTTATCTTTTTCCTTCATTCAAAATAATTCAGATGACATTTTAAACAACCTGGTATTTGCCTATTCTCCTGTCTTTTAATTCGCCAATCTTATTTTTGTTCCAATTATTAATCTTGCTATAATACCCAACAATTCTGGTAATACCATAGACATTTTCACTATGACAATAGCTACATGAATCAAGCAGGCCACGGCTAATTTTATTACATTGATTACATACCGTAAACTCCGGTGAAATTGTTATTTGGGCAGAAAGTGTATTTTCCCATACTTTTTTTATCAAATTATAAATACTATCAGCAGGTGGCTGCTTTTCGCCGACAAAGGCATGGATGATAGCCCCACTTTTAATAAGAGGATGAAATTTACTCTGTTTGATTATTCGCGAAAGAAGGTCAATATCTGCTGCAGCTGCAAAATGAATGCTGTTTGAATAATAGCACTCATCATCTAAAATGCTTCCCTTGACCACTTTTTTGCTTTCCGGAAACTCTCTCAAATCTATTTTTGCAAGCCTGCCAGCAGCACTTTCAGCAGGAGATTCTTCCAGTGACAGCTTTATTCTGTATTTCTTTGAATACTCATTACATTTAATATGTAAAAAAGAGACAGTTTTTAATCCCAGATTGTAAGTATCCTCATTTTCATGTAACTGTTGACCTGTTAAATATTGAATAGCCTCATTTAATCCAATAATACCTACCAGGTATGTCCCTTTTTCTAAATCAACATAAGGCTCTCCATCAGGACTTATTTTCCCAACTTGCCATAATGGACCTTCCGGGGAATCCATCATTTTTTTCAAGAAATGCTTTTTTTCTTGATGTGCCTTAATAACTAATTTAAGAACTAAGTCTATCTGTTGGAAGAAATTATCAAATAATTCTCTCCTTTTGTCTGTGCCGGATTGTAATCTCATATCTTTGAGAGTCCTATAGGCACACTGTGGTAAATTTATTGTCACATTCTGTATTCCTGAAAACCTTAATTTTTCAGGCTTTTTAATCATCTGCATGTCTGTTATTTCATTTTTTAATCTACAACAGGCAGATAATGTAACACTATCCCTATCAAATATGAAATAAGGTGTTCCGTTTTTGGAAGCAATCTGACAGGCATACTCCAGCAATTCTTTTTGCCTGGGATCACAAAAAGAATCGTTATTAATATGAAGGTCCATTTTAGGAAAGGCAAAAACTTTTCCGTTAGAATCTCCTTTTTCCCATACCTCCATTAAAACCTTCAGGAATTGCTGGGCTTCTTGTGTATAATCCTGATATTTTTTTCCGGTATATTTGCCTCCCGGACCTATTGCAGGTACATCTTTTAAATGGTCAGGAATGCCGGTATGTACATTGAAATCCAGAAACAAACTTTGCCCTCCCCTTGAAAAGGCATTTTGTGAACCGCTGAAAATCAGGTATTGTGCTTCCTGCTTCATTTCCTCATAAGACATCCCGACCAAATAAGGCGCATAAAAGATATTAAGATAAGCTATACCTAAAGCCCCTGCATAATAGGCCTGCATCGAGGATAGGAATGTATTCAGGTGACCTGTTAAGGTTCTAGCATATTTAGCAGGTGAAGAGGAAGTATCTAAATTATCCAGATTTAATCCATATTTTTTTATATATTCGAGGGAATGTCCTGAACAGTAAATACGTGGATACCCTAAATCATGGATATGAATCATCCCTTTTAGATGTGCTTCTGCAACTTCCTGGCTAAAAACTTCCTGGAGCATATACTGCTTAATTGTATTTTCGGCAATAGCCAAATTAATTGCTTCAGGATTATTATTTGCAATATTGCTATTCTCTTTTGTCTTAGACAAAAAGAGGCGATTTAAATCATAAAATGGCATCCCGATAATTTTTTGTTTTATCCATTTTTTTTCATAACCACGGATAAATAACTCATTATCTACAAACTCCCTGATTAAACCGGTAGAGATATTGTCAAAATTTAAATTAAATATTTTTTCTTCAACATTTTTGGCAATTTTTCTTGCTACTCCAGAAGTGATATCTGCTTCCTTACACAGTGCATCTACAATCTTGCTTCTATCCCAGGGAGCAATAGTCTCCCTGGTAGGTGTTGAGACTAATAATGACATTTCTGTACTGTTCTTATATTTCTTATCACTGCCACGTACATATAGTTTTTTGCGAATTTCATTTCTTTTATTTCTATATAGAATATAGGCTTTAGCAACTCTGGTCAGTCCTGAAGAAATAAGCTGTTCTTCAACAATATCCTGTATTTCTTCTACTGATGGAATATTCTTCTCAAAATTTACTTCCAACCTGTAAATTACGTGATCAGTTATTTTTCTAGCCTGGGTATAATTTTTTTCTCCAACTGCCTCCATTGCTGACAGAATTGCATTATATATTTTTTCCTCATTAAAATTGACCAGATGTCCTTCTCTTTTTTTTATTTTTTCAACCATAAACTAATTTCCTCACATTTTTTCTCTTTCTTGATCTTCGCTTTCCGGCACTTCTTTTATTCTGTTAATCTCTTCCAAAAAGCTTCCCACATCCTCAAAATGACGATATACAGAGGCAAATCTTACATAAGCTACTTCGTCCAGACTCTTTAATCGATCCATCACCAGTCTGCCAATAATCTCACTTCTAAATTCATTAGTGGGACCTTGTTTTAATCTTTCTTCTATATCCTCAGCAATTTGATTTATTTCAGCCATGCTTACAGACCTTTTCTCACATGCTTTAATTATTCCCTTGATAATCTTGTCACGATTAAATACTTCTCGTCTTTTATCTTTTTTAATAACCACCAGGGGGACTATCTCAATACGTTCGTGTGTAGTAAAACGTTTATTGCATTTTTTACAAAATCTTCTTCGCCGTATTACTAAATCATTCTCCATTGATCTGGATTCAATTACACCGGTATCCATGTTATTACAGAAGGGACATTTCATTTAACAACTCCATATTTAGGGCTATTACTAATAGTAATACCCTAAATATGTAATGTCAAGACATAATTAACAAAATGGGGATAAATATTTTAATAGTTTTTTTGTGCAGATATTTACACTATCAGAGAGTAAAAATAAAATAAATATATAATTTAATAAGAGTAAATAAAATATTTTTGGATAATTTGGATAATTTATATATATAAAGTATTTCAGGGGAGAAAACTCCCCTGATTATTTTTTATCTGTTTCTACGTAAAAAAGTCGGTATTTCTAAATCATTATAATCAACATCATTTTTATCAGGCATTTCTTCCCTGGCCTTTTCTTCTTCATTTTCTATTTTGTTCTCTTTTAAAGGTTCATGCTCTGGCTTAGCAGTTCTTTCCTCAATAAAACTTCTTTCTTTTTCTCTTTCTTTTTCTTCTGAAGATAGTTCATCGAAACCGGTTGCTATTACAGTTATGCGAATATCTTCACCCAATGCTTCATTGATAACAGCACCGAATATAATATTGGCATCAGGATTTGCAGCTTCCTGAACAATTTCTGCAGCCTGGTTTACCTCAAAGAGAGTTACATTTTTACCACCGGAAATATTAAACAATATACCTCTTGCATCTGTAATTTTAGTTCCTAAAAGAGAGCTGTTTACAGCATTGTGAGCCGCTTCAATAGCTCGATTTTCACCACTTGCTCTGCCAATTCCCATAATAGCAGTACCGGCATTTTCCATAATCATTTTTACATCTGCAAAATCAACATTGATTAAGCCAGGCTCAACAACAATTTCGGAAATTCCTTTAATTCCATGAAGTAATAACTCATCAGCCACTTTAAATGCTTCTAAAACCGGGGTATTCTCGGCAATTATCTGCAATAATCTATCATTAGGGATAACTATCAAAGTATCCACATAATCTTTAAGTTGCTGGATACCTTCTTCTGCCTGTTTTTTTCTCTTAACTCCTTCAAAGGTAAATGGTTTTGTTACTACACCCACAGTCAAGGCTCCAAGTTCTTTAGCAAGCTGGGCAATAACGGGACTTCCTCCGGTACCGGTTCCTCCTCCCATACCGGCAGTAACAAATACCATATCAGCTCCCTCCAGGGCCTTACTAATCTTATCCTTGTCTTCTTCCGCAGCTCTCTTACCTATATCAGGGTTTGAGCCGCTACCTAAACCCATAGTAATCCTGCTCCCTATCTGTATTTTTTGCTCAGCATTCGATAGGGCCAATACCTGGGCATCTGTGTTTGCAGAAATATATTTTACTCCATTTATTTTCTCTTCAATCATTCGGTTGACTGCATTTCCCCCTCCGCCGCCAACTCCAATGACTTTAATATCGACAAATGAACTGGGTCTTTCATTTATATTGTTCAAAACTTATCCTCCTCCAATTTTGGTGGTAAAATTTAGAAAATTATTCTCTATATTTTAGTGTAATTTAAAAGAAATCTCTTAACCAGTTGGTAATTTTTGCAAAAATTGTATTTCCGCCTCTACGGCTTCTTCTGTTTGAACCTTCTATAGTTTCTATCTCAACAGCAAAGTCGATTAACCCCATTACAGTTGAAAGTCTTGGCTCATTAATCAAATCACCTAATTCACCCTTATATTCTGGCCTACCCAGTCGTACATTAGTTTCAAAGACTTTACCTGCAAGCTCTGTAATACCTGGTAAAAGGGCACATCCACCGGTTAATACAACACCCTGTGTTATTAAATGGTAGTTATTAGACCTCTCTAATTCTTCTCTTATCAGGCTAAACATTTCATGAACCCTTGCTTCAATAATGTCAACAAGGTATTTTTTTGATACTGACGCTTTTTTTTGTCCCTGGATTCCGGCTACTTCTATTACTTCTTCAGGGGAAATATAATTACTCATAACATTCCCATGTTTTATTTTTAATTGTTCTGATTCCTCGATTGATGTTTTTAAACCAATTGCCAAATCGTTAGTAATCTGAATTCCACCTAAAGGAAGGATAGAAGAGTAAGCAATATTACCATTCAGGAATACTGAAACATCTGATGAGCCAGCTCCGATATCAATCAGAAGCACACCTAATTCCTTCTCTGTTTTGGTTAAGAGGGCATTTCCGCAGGCAAGGTTTCCAAATATCAATTCATCCACATCTACATTCACTTTTTCCATACATTTTAAGAGATTTTGAACTGCTGTGACTGAACCTGTAACAATATGAACTTTTCCTTCTAATCTTGAACCGGTCATTCCCAGCGGATCCTGGATGCCCTTTTGTCCGTCTAAAATAAACTCTCTTGGCAGGACATGGATTAATTCCCTTTCAGGGGCAATAACCCCCGCTTTTGCGGCTTCAATTACTTTTTCAATATCATCCTCGCTGATTTCCGGGTTTTCCTTTGCTATAGCAATAACTCCCTGGCTATTAAATGAAGAGATATGGCTTCCGTTAACAGCAACCACGGCTGAACTAATCTTTCCACCAGCCATTCTTTCTGCATTGGCTATCGATTCCTTAACCGCCTCGGCAGCTTTGTCTAAATCAACAATAACCCCTCTTTTAATCCCTTTTGATGGGACAGATCCAATCCCAACAATATCAACAAGGTTATCCTCTCCTAACTCTGCTATTATCGTGTTAGTATTATTTGTTCCAATATCCACACCTGCTACCAGTATTTCACTTCTCATAGACGCCCCTCCTGCATTTTAAGTAATGCAATAAATTTCATAATTATTATATTAAAGGTAAGATTTTTTCAAGCCTTATTTTATATTTTTTTAATTATTGTTAAGAATAAATTCTTGATTAGTATATTCTTTATATATATACATATTATAACTGTATGGTTACTGCTACTCTTTATCTTCCCTGAAATAATAATAATTAAATTAAGAATATTCCTGAATATTATGTTTCCATCAGTAAAAATAGACAAAACACTACTCTTCAAGTATTATTGATAATCTGTCTTCATATTTCATATTAATTTCTTTAATAGGGGTATTTTCCTGGATAACATTTTGGATTGCCCTTTCCAGCAAATACCATTCATCAATCAACTGGTCCCCATCTTTAATTCTAACCTTTATCTGATCTTTTTTATGAAATAACAGATATTCCTCGTTTGAAATGACCTGAATCTTATAGAATTGTTCAGGAAAAATATTATTTAAAGCATAAATAATTCTTTTAATATAATTGTATTTTTCAATATCTATTTTTTCCCCGGGAATATTATTTTTAATATCTAAACCTGTTACAATGTACAAACCATGTTCATTGTCAGATTGTCCTGATGCCGATAAAATTACCCCTTCTTCACTAATAAGATAAAAAACTTCATTATTATAAAGGAGCACCTCTGGCTTACGTTCTATAATTTTTACACTTAATCTGTTCGGGGGTCTTTTTTTGATATATACATCTGCAATCCATGGGTTTTTCAGAATGTCCAAACCTGATGCCTCAACATCAAAGAGAAACAGATTAATATGTTTATCTAATCTTCCTTGCTTGATGATAGTTTCGTTACTGGTATAGTAATTACCTTCAATATTAATCTCTTTTATGTCAAACCAGAAAAATGTAAAGATAAAACTAAAAAAACTCCAACCGACAAATCCAATTATGATATAGTAAAAAATTATTTTGAAAATATTGAATCTTTTATTATCTTCAACTTCTTCTGGAAGAATTTCTTCATACACTTCTGAGTCCTGATATTTGATAAAGCTAATTCCTCTTGTCTATGATTTATTAGTTATAATTAAGCCCAATTATATCTATTTCTATCTCTAATGCTATCCCAAAAGACTTTTCAACTCTGTCAGACACTTCCTCAATTAATAAAAGGATATCTCTGGCAGTTGCATTTCCCCTGTTAATTATAAAATTAGCATGTTTCTCAGATACTTGAGCATCCCCTATCGTTAAACCTTTTGCTCCGGCCTTCTCTATCAGATAACCGGCTGATTCTTTTTCAGTATTTTTAAATACACAGCCGGCACTTAAATATTCAAGAGGTTGACTGCTTTTTCTTTTTTTATAATATTTTTTTATTCTCTCATTTATTAATACTTTTTCATCCTCTATCATCTCTAAAACGGCACCGGTAATCACAAACTTCTCAATTCCTATATCTATACCACGATAGGAAAAATTGAGCTTTCTCCGGCCTAAATCTATTAAATTTCCCTTATAATCCAATACTGTTATCTGTTTAACAATATCCGCCATAGATTTGTTGTTAAAACCAGCATTGTTAATTATAGCTCCACCTAAAGTACCAGGTATGTGTGCGGCAAATTCCATTCCACTTAATTCTTTATCCGTCATTTTTTTTACTAAATCAGGTAACAGAATCCCGGAACCTGCTTTTATCATTTTACCAGAATATTCTATTTTGTCGATAGCTCCTGATACCTTTACCACCAATCCCCTGATTCCCTCATCTGGAACCCATAAGTTAGTGCCATTGCCAATAACATAAATAGGTATCTCATGATTTTCAGCAAATAATAAAACTTTTTTTAAAGAAATCACATCCGGGGGTATACAAAAAAAATCAGCAATCCCACCAATTCTCCATGAAGTATGCTTTTTCATTAATTCATCAGGTTTTATCTCTTTTGTTAATCCACACTTTTTGATTTCTTTTAAAATTAATCTCTTATTGAACATTGCTTAATTGGTTATGCCAACTTTTGGCTCATTCCGCTTGGTTTTTTTTGCAAATTCTTTCCCAATTTTCCAAACATCACCAGCTCCCAAAGTCATTACAATATCTCCGTCTGCTACTATATCTTCCAAAAAAGAAATAGCCTTTTCTTTTTCGGGACGATAAAAAACTTTTTCTTTTTTATAATCTTTTATTTTCTGGTAGACTAATTCAGCTGAAATTCCGGGTAATGGCTTTTCATTTGCGGAATAAATATCATTAACAACAACAATATCAGCATTATAAAAAGCATTTCCAAATTCTTCCAGTAAAAATTTTGTACGGCTATAGCGATGTGGTTGAAATACTGCAATAATCCTTCGATTTGGCCATCCCTTTCTGATTGCCTCTAAAGTTGCCTTTATTTCAGAAGGATGATGGGCATAATCATCAATAATCATAAGTTTACCTTCATAATCAGCAATTATCTCCTGTCTACGTTTTACTCCTCTGAAATGAAAGAGAATCTCTTTAATATTATTAAACTTAATATCCAGCTTGATTCCAGTAGCAATTGCAGCCATGGCATTGGAAATATTATGGTATCCGGGGATGTTTAATTTAAGGGACCCTAATTTTTCCTTTTTATAATATATCTCTGATGTAGAAGTGTTTTTATCTAATATACAATTCATTGCCCTTATTTGAGAATCACTATGAAAACCGTAAGATATAATTTGTTGGGAGGAAAGATGCTTTTTGACAATCTGTCTTGCATTTGGACAGTCATTGCCATAGATTACACATCCGTTTTCAGGAACTTTATTAATGAACCTTTCAAAACTTTCTATAGTCTTTCCTATACTATTATAATAGTCCAGGTGGTCATTTTCAATATTTGTTACAATCGCTATATTCGGGTTGAGCAATAAAAAAGAGCCATCACTTTCATCTGCTTCCACAACAACGTAATCTCCCTTACCTAATTTTGCATTACCGCCAATATCGTTTACTTCTCCTCCTATAGCAATAGTCGGGTCCAGATTCATTTTCTCCAGGATAAGGCTTATCATCGAAGTGGTTGTGGTTTTTCCATGCGTTCCTGCAACGGCAATCCTGTGATTCTGATGCATAATTCTGGAAAGCATTTCTGCTCTGGGGATAATCTCTATTTTTTTCTTTTTAGCTTCAATAACTTCCTGGTTTTCTTCATTAATAGCTGAAGATATTACAACTAAATTTGCTCCTGAAATATGACTTCCGTCATGTCCTTTATAAATCATAGCACCCTTGCTGGTTAATCTCTTAGTGACAATAGTACTCTGTAAATCTGAGCCACTTATACTATAGCCTAAATCCAATAAGATTGAAGCAATTCCACTCATTCCGGTTCCACCTATTCCAATAAAATGGATATGCTTTCCTTCAATATTCATAAACACACCTTTCTGTTTTGCTCATAAAGAAACTACTAATTCTCATAATAGTTTACCTTATTTTATTTATTATTAAAAGAAATTTTTTTTAAGGACTAAACCTCTTTTTTTATATTGTTATAAATTAAATCAATAATCTCTTTTGCAGTATTTCTATTGCCTGCTTTTCTACTGTTTTCAGCCATTTCACTTAATACTTCATTATCAAGCAAAAACTTACTTATTTCTTCTGCAAGTCTTTTTTCTGATAATTCCTGTTGTGCTATCACTACAGCAGCCTGCTTGTTTTTCAGGTACATGGCATTATACATCTGATGATTGCCAGTGGCATATGGATATGGTATTAAAATAGATGGGAGTCCTACAGCAGTCAGCTCTGCGATAGTTGTAGCACCTGATCTGCATATTACTAAATCAGCCAAATCATAAGCATCTTCCATATTATACATGTAGGGCGTAATATAAATACTGGCTTTGTGTTTAGAAAATTTTATTTTATCCAGCATGTTCGAATAATCCTCTCTCCCACTAATTAACAATACTTGCCATTTATTAAAAGAAAGGTCATCAATTAAGTCTATACAATTTAAAAATACCTGGCTGATAGCATTTGCACCTTTACTCCCTCCAAAAACAAGAATTGTTTTTTTGTTATAACTCATTTTTTCTTTGCTGATTATATTCTTCCTGTCACCGTTCCAGATACTCTTTCTCACCGGGTTTCCTGTATATACTACCTTTTTCTTCTTCCAGAAATACTGCTCAGATTCCGGAAAACTGGTAAATACTATCCTGCTGAATATAGATAACGCCTTATTGGTTATCCCGGGTAAAGCATTTTGTTCATGAATAAATACAGGCACTCCTGATAAAGCCGACATCAAGGAAACCGAACCGCTGACATATCCGCCTGTACCTATAACCAGGTCAGGTTTTATTTTTTTGATTAATTTAAAAGAATTAAACAATGAACCTAAAAACAGGAATATTGCATAAATATTATCCAAACATATTTCCCTCTTTATGCCCTTTACTTTTAAAGATGCAAATTCATATCCCTCTCTGGGAACTATATCTGCTTCCATACCGGTGCTTGTACCTACAAAGATTATTTCATTCTTCTTATCCCTGTTTTGAAACTCTTTAGCTAAACTGATGCCCGGGTAAATATGCCCTCCTGTACCGCCTCCGGTAATGATAATTTTCATTTGTTACGATACTCCAATCTCTCTGAAGTATTTTTGGAAATATTTAAAAGGATGCCACAACAAAACATATTCACAATCAAAGAAGAACCCCCATAACTTATAAAAGGTAAAGTTATGCCGGTTGTTGGTATTAATTTTGTTACAACACTAATATTTATTATAGCTTGAAAAGTTATCAGTGAAGTAATTCCAGCTGCTAATAGTAAGCCATAATTATCCTTTGCCCTTAAGGAAATCAAGAAGCCTCGCCACAAAAATAGGAGAAATAATACTATTACTGAAAATGCTCCTATAAAGCCAAGTTCCTCACCGATAATTGAAAATATAAAATCTGTGTGCTGGTCCGGAAGATAAAAAAACTTTTGTCTGCTCTCAGCTATTCCTACACCGGTTAAACCCCCGCTTCCAAGGGCAAGTAGTGACTGGATAATATGAAATCCACTATTCAATGGGTCCTCCCATGGATTTAAAAAAGAAAGCAGTCTAACCCTCCGATAATCTTTTCCCAGAGCTAATAGCAAACCCGGGGGCATCAAAAACACAATTAATGCAAACAATTGTGTTATCTGGCTGCCACCAATGAATAGCATAATAAATGAACAGCCCATTATAACAATACCTGTACTGAAATCAGGCTGACTGAAAACCAGGAAAAAGATAAATACTGTAACAATAAATACAGGTAATACTCCCCAGATAAAGCTACTTATATCTTTTTCTTTTTTCCGGGTCAGGCAATCAGCAATATAAAGTATAATCGCAACTTTTGCCAGTTCTGATGGTTGAAATGGAATAGGTCCAAGATTAATCCACCTTCTGGCACCTCTTACACTCCTTGCAACCCCCGGAAAATATAGCATAGCTAATAAAAATATAGACAGTATCAAGATAGGAATAGCAAATTTTTGCCAGATATGATAATCTAAATGCATCGCCACAAATAGAACAGCTATTCCAATTAAAGCAGAAAATGCCTGTTGGGTAAAAAAATGAAAACTATCATCATACCATTTATATGCCATAACATAACTGGAGCTAAACACCATGATTATCCCTATGGTTAACAAAATGAATATAGTAGCTATTAAAATGTAATCAGGTTGTTTTGTTTGTGATATATTCATTTTTATTAACTATCTCCCATTTATTATTATCTTTTAAAAATCAATTAAACGAATAGGCAATCAATCCTATTAAAGAAAACATTATTCCTGCTACCCAAAATAATAAAATAATATGCACTTCTTTCCATTGTAACATTTCAAAATGATGATGCAGCGGACTCATCTTAAAGACAGGTTTTTTCTTTATTTTAATAGAACATACCTGGATAATAACAGACAGTGTTTCTATTACGAAAACACCTCCAATAAGTAATAAAAAAAGTTCAGTTCTGGTAATAACAGCAATGGCTGCTAATACACCTCCTAAACCAAGAGATCCTACATCACCTAAAAATATTTTTGCAGGATGAAAATTGTAAAACATAAAACCAAAACAGGAAAATATGACTATTAAAGAAAGTGTCCCCAGATCCTTCTGCCCCTGGAAAAACGCAATAATAGTATATGAAATGAGGGCAATAATCATTAGCCCTGTAGCAAGTCCATCTAAACCATCAGTGAGGTTCACTGCATTGGTAGAAGATATAAACACCAGTATAACAAATGGTATAAAAAGTATCAGTGGAAGATACAGGGAATCCTGAGAAAAAGGCAACATCACTGTTTGTGTAACTGATTCATTCTGAAAATACCATATAAAAAAAAAGAAACAGATTAACAGCTGCATAGCAATCTTACTTCTTGCTTTTAAACCTAATGATCTCCCTTTATAATATTTTATAAAATCATCCAGGAAACCGACAAAACCAAAACCACAGAACAGCAAGAACACTACATATACAGTTTTATCCTCCGGTTGAAAAATAAGCAAAGAAATAAGAACTGAAAATAGAATAACTATGCCTCCCATAGTTGGAGTTCCGGCTTTATGCTGGTGCAAATCCGGACCTTCCTGCCTGATTCTTTGGCCAATTTTGTATTTTTTCTGGATTTTTATAAAAATCGGTATTACCAGTATTGGAACAGATAAGGCAATCAGAAGGGAAATTATAATTTTAAACATTTTTATAATTCTACTCCTTCCTTTCTGTTTCTTCCCAATGCCGGGCAATATCTTCCATCTGCATATTTCTAGAGCCCTTTAGTAATACAATTCCGTTATCAGGGATATTCTTTCTTAATATGTCTGTTATTTTTTCTTTATCCTCTACATTAAAACAATAAATTTTATCTTTGGACATTCCCTGTTCCAGTGCACCCTGTATTATCCAATTTCCATAATCTCCAAAGGCAACTAATAAATCGTAGGAAAGTATTTCGGCTATTTTCCCGATTTCCCTATGATAATTTTCAGTTTTCTCGCCTAATTCAAGCATATCTCCTAATACAGCAGCTTTGAATCTCCCCCCTGCCATACTGGCAACGCTATTTAGCACTTCCCTTACTGCTGTAGGATTGGAGTTATAATAATCCTGAACAAAAATTATTCCCCGATTAAAGTAATGGCAATTCATTCGCATATCCGGACTCTTAAAATTTGAGATATAATATATCATTTCTTCTATAGGAATATGCATCTTTATTCCTGCCGCAAAAGCAGATAATGCATTATATACATTAAATTTGCCTAATAATGGCAGAAAAACATAGTATTTTTTTCCTTGAAATGAAAAATCAAAATGAAGGCCTTCTTTTTTGTCCTGCCGCAGGTTTTCTGCTTTCAGGTGTGATTCTGGATGAAATCCGATACTTATAAAATCATTATGATGTATCAAACATTCTCTAAAATAATCATAATATTCATCATCATGATTCAATATTGCAGTTCCTTTATCTTTTAATGATAATATCAATTCAGATTTTTCCCTGGCAATATTATCTCTGCTTCCAAACAAACCAATATGGGCTTCGCCAACATTGGTTATCACCGACAAATCAGGTTTAACAATATTGGTCAATTCTTTTAATTCTCCCAATTTTCGGGCAGCCATTTCCAATACCAGGACATCATGATTCGATTCCAGTTTAAAAATAGTTAAAGGAACACCAATTTCATTATTATAGTTTCCCCTTGAATGTAAAACATTATACTGAGATTTTAGTAAGTGCACTATCATTTCCTTGGTAGTGGTCTTTCCATTACTTCCTGTAATACAGATATTGAATGGTTTAAATAATGAATGATAATGGTGTGCCCATAATTGTAGAGCCAATAATGTGTTATCGACCATAAGTACAGGGTGAGAAAAACTTTTTTTTATAGTATCGCTACTCTGGTAAAAGCTTTTTTCCAGGACTACTGCAACCGCACCTTTGTTAATAGCATCCAGGGCAAATTTGTGACCATCATACCTTTCACCTCTGATAGCAAAAAAGATATCACCAGACTTTATTGTCCTGCTGTCAATGGAAATGTCCTGCCATTTAACATCAGGATTTCCCAGGAGCATTGCTCCCGGTATTACCCCTACCAAATCCCTTAATAAGAACATTTACCTTTTATCCTTTTTCTTTCAATATTTGCCGGACAGCTTCTTCGTCATTATGGTAAACTACCCTGTCCTGATATATCTGTTTTTTTTCAGGTCCTTTACCGGCAATTAACACGATGTCATTCTCTTCGGCAATTTCCAGTGCATATTGAATAGCCTGAAATCTATCCGGAATGATTCGATAATTACTATTTTTAATATCCTGCAAGCCTTTCTCTATTTCCTTTGATATTTTTTCCAGGCTTTCACTTCGAGGGTTATCAGCCGTTATAATACTAAAATCACTGTGGGTACCGGCAACTTGCCCCATTTTTCTCCTTACTCTGCTGTCTCTCTCTCCGCCATGACCAAAGATAGTAATAATTCTGTTTCTGGGGAAAAGTTCCAATGTTTTCAAAATATGTTCTAATCCATGAAAATTATGTGCAAAATCAATAATAATATTATATGGTTGTCCATAATCTAATATTTTATATCTTCCAGGTGCTCCGGAAAACTTTTGAAAAGCATTTGTAATTATTTCTAAAGAAATACCCTGGTCAACAGTTGCGGCAACTGCTGCCAGAGCATTATATATATTATATTTACCACTCATGTTTAAAAGTATTTCCGCATCTCCCTGTGGAGTTTCCAACTTGAACCGGGTTTCTTTTAATCCCATTTTTATGTTGCTGGCACGAAACATCGCCTCTTTTTCAATGGCATAGGTAATTTTGTTAACCTTTTCTGTATTAATAATATTAATAAATTCTCCGGAATACATTTCATCTATATTGACAATTCCTGTTTTTCTTTTCTGACCGGTATTATTGTCTGTTAGATTCAATAATTGAAACAGTTTCTTTTTACTATCAAGATAATTTTGAAAATTTTTGTGCACCTCGAAATGTTCATCACTTATATTAGTAAAGATAGCGGTATCAAAATCACATCCGTCAACTCTTGACAAACTGAGGGAATGGGAGGAGACTTCCATGACACAAAATTCCGTGTCACCGGAAATCATTTTACAAAATGATTTTTGTAAATCCAATGCTTCCATGGTAGTCATTGTTGATTGTACTGCTTGTCTGTTAATAATATTTTCAACTGTCGTCAATAAACCGACTTTCCTGTTAGCTTCCTCTAATATTGCCCTTATCATATAAGCAACAGTTGTCTTGCCATTAGTGCCGGTAATACCAATAAGCCTTAATTTTCGCGAAGGATAACCATAAAAATTATTTGCCAGTATTGCCAATGCTTTACGGGAATCTTTCACCTGTATAATAGTGATACCTTTGGGCTTAGGAATATCTTTCTGGACTATAACAGCTTTTGATCCACCTTTGATTGCATCTTTAATATAGTTATGCCCATCTGAAACAAATCCTTTAATACAGACAAAAAGGTAGTTTTCTTTAATATCTCTGGAATTTTGGGATATTCCCTTGATATCAATATCGGTATCACCTGAAATTTTCACAATATTTAATTCTTTAATCAATTCATTTAACTTCACATCATTATCCTTTTTTTACTATTCAATTAAAAGTTAATATTTTGTATAATATTATTTACATTAATGTACCGGATTTAATCGTTATTTTTTGCTATAACACTATTTTAAAATGTACAAGGAATATCTTACTGAATATCCCGTAAAAAGTAAACTGTTTTTTTGCTTTATTCAGGAGGAATTGACAGATAAGGAAGTACTTTTGATGCAATCTCCTGAAATACCGGTGCTGCTACTGTACCACCATAATAACTTCCTTTAGGCTCATCTAACATCACTAAAATGGCAATTTCCGCATCATGACTGGGAGCAAAACCAACAAACCAGGAAGTAAATTTTTGATTGGAGTATCTTCCCAAAGAAAAATCAAATTTCTGTGATGTTCCTGTTTTGCCACCAGCAGTGTATTCTTCCAGCTTAGCCCTACTTCCTGTTCCATCATCAACAACTTCATATAAAATATTTTGCATAACCTCTGCTGTATTTGTGGAAATCACCTGTCTTACCTGCTCAGGCTGATATTTTTTAATTATATTATACTCTGAATCAATAATTTCTTTTATAATTAATGGTTTCATCAAAACACCATCATTCGCAATAGCAGCTGTTGCCATAATCAGTTGAAGGGGTGTCACCGATATTTCCTGGCCTATCGACAAAGATGCAATAGATATTTTTGACCACTGGTCTACCGGTCTAAATAATCCGGGAGTTTCGCCCGGCATAGGGATACCGGTTTCTGCACCAAAACCAAAGCTCCGAATTGTATCAGCAAAAATGTTTTCATCCATTCTGGACCCAACTTCAATTAATCCCACATTACATGAATTCTTTACAATTGCAGTCAAATCCTGAAAACCGTGAGGATCAATATCCCTTATAACTGTGCCATGATAATTAATCCATCCAGTACAATTGAATGTGTCATTCAGGCTGGCATAGTTGTTTTCCAATGCAGTAGCAATAGTAAATATTTTAAAAGTTGATCCCGGTTCATAATTATCAGTAATACATCGGTTTTTCCAGTAATCTTCCGGTGAGTACTGGTAATTGTTATTATCATAAGTAGGCTTTACAGCCATACTTAATATCTCTCCCGTTTCCGGCTTTACAACAATTGCAACTGCTGACTTTGGATTATATTGCAGATAAGCCTTTTCCAAGGCCTCTTCAGTGATATATTGAATAACTTCATCAATAGTTAAAACAATTGATTGACCATCTTTTGAAGGGAGTGTACTTTTTATGCTCAGGGGTATTTTCTGTCCGGAGGCATCTCTTTCCATAACCACCAATCCGGGCAAACTTTTCAATTCTTCATCAAAATATAACTCAATTCCCTCTAAACCCTGATTATCAATTCCGACAAAACCCAGTATATTGGCAGCCAGCTCATCTCTTGGATAAAAACGTTTACTTTCGGTTACAAAATCAATTCCTTCCAGGTCCAGTTCTTCTATCTCTTCAAAAGTTGTTTGAGGCAATTTTCTCTTAAGCCAAACAAAATACCTTTCTTTCTCTAACTGAGTTATAATATCAGAATATTTCATATCTATTTTTTCTGATAGTATTTTTGCTGTTTCTTCAGGATTATCAATTTTGTAGGGTATGGCAAATAAGGATTTTGAGTCAACATTGACGGCTAACCTTTTTAAGTTTCTGTCAAATATTGTACCCCTCTGGCCGTCAAACTCATATGATAAAATGTGTTCTTTTTTGGCAAGCTCTGTAAGCTTACTCCCTTCTACAACCTGTATTTGAAATAAGCGATAAATTAGAATAATAAAAATAACAATAAGGACAACTATTAGAAAATAAATTCTTTTTCTTTTCTCAGCCAATTGGAACAAAATAGTAAGCCTCGCCTGTCAAAATCTATTTTTATCTATTGATTTCTAAAAAATTGCAAATTAGCAAACTCTTGCAGAGTATTTCCTGCCTGCAGATACCCTCTGCTCCCTTTTTCTTCAGAAGGCATTTCGGCAACCATAGAGGCTATGTTTAAATCTGCAGGAAGCATGGCAATAAATTTGATATTTTCGGCTCTGCACATTCCTAATTCCAGTTTTGCAATTCCTTCAATTCTGGTTAAAGAAGAAAGGCGTTCGACCGAATACTCCAGGTGGTTTCTTTCTACTAACAACTGGTCTCTTTTTTGTTCTAATTCAATCGACTGGTACCCCAGTTTCATTAAAACAATATTGCTGCAGATATACCCTATAACCAGCAAGCCAATTAAGATAATAATAAATAAAAATAAAGAGAATGTTGTTTTGTAATTTTTTGACTGAAATTGTTTTTTTTCATCAGCTAAGATATAATCTGTCATTTTTTATACACTTCCTCTGAAATTATTTTTTCAGCTACTCTCATTTTTGCACTACGAGCTCTACGGTTTTCCTTTATTTCATCCTCTGAAGGATAAATGGGTTTTTTTGACATCACCTTCACCCCATATTTGTTTAAACTTATAAAATCATCCCTGGCCATTTCCCTGAAAGAATGCTTAACAATTCTATCTTCAAGAGAGTGATAAGAAATTACACAAATCCGTCCATTTGGCTCTAATTGCTTAACTGAATCTATTAAAGCTTTACTTAATATTTCTAATTCCCTATTTACCTCAATTCTTAGTGCCTGAAAAACCCTCGTTGCCGGATGTATGTTCCATCTTTTTTTCTTAAACCTGGCATAAATATTTGTTACTAATTCTGCCAGTTGACGGGTAGTCTCAATTCTCTTTTCTTTTCTTTTTTTTACAATCATCCTGGCAATTGAACGGGAAAATCTCTCTTCTCCATACTTGCTGAATATATCCACTAATTCTTGCTCAGAATATTGATTTACAATATAACGGGCATCTATCTTTCTGCTTAAATCCATTCTCATATCCAATAAATTTTCCTCTAAAAAACTAAAGCCCCTAACTTTAGTATCAACCTGATATGACGATAATCCCAGATCAAATAGAACACCGGTAACCTGATTAATTCCCAAATCCTGCAGCAATAATTTTAAATCATTAAAATTACTTTTTACTATAACCACCCTATCCTTGTTTTTTGATAATCTTTCCCTGGAGAATTCCAAAGCTTCGATATCCTGATCCAATCCTATTAATAATCCGTCAGGATATATTTTTTTTATTATCTCCTCCGAATGACCTCCTCCACCTAAAGTACAATCGACATATATGCCCTCTTTTCTGGTAATTAATAAGTCAAGAACTCTTTCGCTCATCACAGGAATGTGAAAATTTATCACTAATCCTTTTCCTCTTTTTCGTAAATTCGCTCGGCAATATCTTCATAAGACTGTTCTGTTTCTTCGGCATATTGATTCCATTTATCTAAATCCCATATCTCGATTCTTTCAAAAACGCCTATAATCATGACATTTTTGTTGATTTGGGCATAGTCTCTTAAATTTTTTGAGATTACTACTCTTCCCTGCTGATCAAAATGGCTGATTAATGCTCTGGAGGCTAAAGTCCTTTTAAAAGCCCTGGTATCTTTTTTACCCAAAGGGAGTCCCTGGAGATTATTGGCTAATTTTTTCCACTCTTCCATAGGGTAGACGAAAAGGCATTTATCAAGTCCAAAGGTTATTACAAAAGTATCGCCTAAATCATCCCGAAAGCTTGAAGGCATAATTATTCTGCTCTTCTTGTCTAATGAATGCTCATATTGTCCAAGAAACATCATATTTGCCACTTTCCTCCACTTTCCTCCACTTAGATATAGTATACAACATTAATTAAAAAAAATCCTCTTTTTTTAATATTTTTTTGTAAAAATAAAAAATATTTTCAAAAGTTTTTCCTGTTATTTGGAATAGCAGGTTTTGTTTCCGTAAAGGATAATAATTTTATTATTCAGGGGTTAATAAATAGGGGAAAAACAAGGGGTATAATAATTTTTAACTAATAATATAAGAAAAAATCAGGGATATACTGATTAATACCAGTATATCCCTGATTTATCTTTCGGCAAGTAAATCATAAGCCGAGTTCTGTCACTGCACATTCCTTATTAATAGAGATTAATAAAAATATGCAGTGTGGTAATCATCTATCTGGGGCATAAGTTGCCTTAATACCTCATAGCGACCTACCCGGAAACCTATAGCGGGCAACTAATTGTTTCCTTCTTGGTCTTGCTCCAAGTGGGGTTTGCTAAGCTTATTGGTTACCCAATAACTGGTAGGCTCTTACCCGGCCTTTTCACCATTGCCAATTTGGCTGTTTCCTTTTCTGTAGCACTTTCCCGGGGTCACCCCCGCTGGGAATTACCCAGCACTCTGCCCTGTGGAGCTCGGACTTTCCTCAAACCCGTAATACGAGTCTGCGATTACCTGATTTACTTGCCAAAGAAATATTTATTTATTTCTTCCATATCAATATTCTATTACAATTGGGGCAGGTTATCAATACATCATCCCTTTGCAGATGATAAATTACATCACTTGGTAAAGAAAGATTGCAACCGCTGCAGGTAGCACTATCGATCTCTACAACAACTTCTCCTTCTTTCCCTTCCCATAAAATTTGATATCTTTTCATTAATTCATTATCAGTAATTTTTGTGGCAATCTCTTCCCGCTGCCGTCCTTTTTTTTCAATTCGAGCATTGACAGCTTTTTCCTGCTGGCTTATTTCTATTTTTCTTTCCTGAAGCTGTTCTTTTGCTATATTTAATTCCTCTTGTGCTTTGCTTAAGCGTTCTTTTATATTATCTTCTTCGTCCATAAGCACTAATAATTCCTCTTCAACCTTGTCTCTGTCTTTCTTTAACAACTCAATAACTTTTTGCAATTGTTTTAATTCTTTAATATCACTGGTCTTTCCACCATACAATTCGTCTTGATGTTTATCAATTTTTGTATTAACTGCCTTGACATCAATCTCTTTTCTTTTTGCTTTTAGTTGTAATTCTTTCAGACTTTCCTTTAGTTTCTTATATTTTTCCTCTTTTTTAAATACTTCATTTTCAATTTCTGTAATTTTGGCAGGAAGTTTTTTTAGCAATTTCTTTTCCCTGACAATCTCTTTATCTACATCCTGTAGTGTTAACAGGGTATATAGCTGCTCTCTCAAAAATATACCTCCTTTTTGAATGCTATAATTTTTGTTTATAAAACAAAAAAGCCTTACTTTTTTTTATAAAGTAAGGCTTTTTAAATAGCGTTTTCCCCGCTATGATTTATATTCAATAATTCTTGCAACACATTTAGTTTGCTTTTCATAAAAATACTCTTTCAATCTATTTAAATACTGGTGGGCCCACCCGGATTCGAACCAGGGACCGGCCGGTTATGAGCCGGCTGCTCTACCAACTGAGCTATGGGCCCTAAGCAAATTCTCCTTTAAAAGTATAGCAGATATCAATCGAAAGTCAAGAAATTATATTTAAGATTAATTTAATTACTGTACTTTCTTCTTAATTGTCCACAAGCTGCATCGATATCCTGTCCTCTGGAATATCTGATTGTTACAGGTATGTGTTTTTCTCTTAATATTTTCTGAAAAGCATTGATAGTATATTCATCAGACGGAAAAAGGTTATTAAGGCTGTCTACAGGATTGTAAATAATTAAGTTTACCTTGGCATCAAAATCAAAAATCATCTGGCTTAATTTAATTGCCTGCCGGGGACTGTCATTAATACCTTTTAACATCAGGTATTCAAAGGTTACCTGTCTGTTTTTTTTCTCATTATATAACTTACAGACATCTATTAACTTTCTCAATGGATATTTCTTATTCACAGGCATTAATGCTGTTCTGGTTTTTTCATCTGCTGCATGCAATGAAACAGACAACTCTACTTGCAGAGGAAATTCAGTAAACCTTATAATGCCAGGAATGATACCACAGGTTGATACGGTTATCTTCCTTGCACCAATATTTAAACCTTGTTTTTCATTCAGGATTTCAATTGCATTAATAACATTTTCATAATTATCAAAAGGCTCACCCATGCCCATGAAAACTATATTCTGAATACTTTCCCCTGTAATCCTCTGTACAGACAGGATTTGTTCAATTATTTCTCCTGTTGACAAATCCCTCTTATATCCTCCTTTGCCGCTTGCACAAAAAAAGCAGTTCCATCGGCATCCTACCTGTGATGATATACATAATGTATTTCTACTATTATTCCTTATTAAAACAGTTTCTATATACTCATTATCAGTTAACTGAAAAAGATATTTTTCTGAACCATCATAGGATTTCTGGTTTTTAAGACATTTTATATCAATAATTGTAAAAATTGAATTCAATTTTTCTGCTAATTCTTTTGGTAAATTTGACATTTCTCCGAAGGAATTTACGTTTTTTTGATAAATCCATTGAAAAATCTGTTGAGCGCGAAATGGCTGGTATCCTTCCCGGGAAATAATATTTTTTAGCTTATCAAACTTTATTCCTTTGATATCAATTTTTTCTTTCATTTTTTCCCTTTTTTTATACAGAAAAAGAAAGTCGATGAAATGTGAATTATACCGGTTAATCTATTCTATTCCATCGACTTTTATTATTTCTGTCCTGCTTTCTCTATATGCTAAATATGTTAACTCCTTCTTAATCCTGGGGCATAAAATCTTTTAACATATCCATCATGCCTTCCATCATAGCTTCAAGGTCTTCTTCGGACATGGGTTCACCTTCTTCATAATCCTCAGATACCTCTTGAGACTTTTCAGACACTCCTCCAAACATGGGTTCCTGCGCTTCTAATTTTGTACCATCAAAAAGATTATCAGATAATCCCGTATTTACCTCTACACTTGTTACAGTCATTTCCATGTCACTCATTCCCATAGCACTCATCATAGATTGAGCCATTTTTCTTTCCTCTTCACTCATTGTAGGATCATCAATTTCAATCTGGCTTGAAATTATCATTCGATAAGGAATCAGCATAGTACCTTCCGTACGATAATCTAAAAATTGCACATCTGCTACTGTATTAGTAATTACTGGATTCCCGTCCTCTATTACAGTAGTCTTCATAATATTCCTTGATTTCAGTGGGATAAACTGACTTTTATCAATCCAAAAGATGCTTTGCATTTCCATGTCTTCAACATCCTCAGCTATATTTTGTTGGGCAATATCTTCCTGACCCATCATCCAGATTGCACCATCCAGTTGAACCATGTAGGCACCTTTTCCATTTACCGTTTCTTCACCTAAATACTGCATCTTATCCGGATTGAATATTTTCCAAACCTGTAAAGGATCAGCTCCACCTTCCTCCTGTTTGACTTCACCCGTTTCCGCATCAGTAGACCATGTGTAGATACCATCATATATAGTTACCATATTCATACCCATCACTTCTGTTTCGGACCGAGATTTTAATATTTCTTCGTTGTTTACAATATCCTTTTTTTGATAAGTTGTTGATATAACTTCGAAAAACCCCGCATCCATCTGTTGAACAATGGTAATATCATCAATTCCCCTCATCTGTTTTTTATAACTTTCTTCCATCTGTTGAACAATAAAATTAATATTATTAGCAGAAACTACACTGGGAAATATAATCACAAGGGCAAAAAATACTAACATAATCTGAACTATTAAAATATTTTTTTTCATTCCATTTTCTCCTTTTATATTTTTTGTCTTTAATTATTTAAATATTACATTTTTATAAAATTATTTTTCTTCAAACAGAAGAGTTTATCAGTTTTTTACCATAATCTAATATTTTTTTAATCACTTTTAATTTGGCATTTCCTGGGACCAAAGATAGCTGTACCAATTCTAATCAGGTTAGCTCCTTCTTCAATAGCAACTTTATAGGAATTGGTCATTCCCATAGATAAATATTTCATATTAACTCTTTCTAATTCTAATCCTGCTAAATTATCAAAAATTTTTTTAACTCTTTTGAAATAGGGCCGAACCTTTTCCGGGTCTCCGGTAAGTGGACCCATGGTCATCAATCCTTCCAGACGTATATGAGATAAACTGGAAACATCTTTGGCCAACTCTTCCATATAAGCCTCAAAATCTTTATGTTCTGCCGGTTTTATCCCGTATTTAGTAAATTCACTTCCGATATTAATTTCAAGTAAAATCGGGACATAATCTTTCCCTGCCTTCTCAACCCTTTTATCAATTTCCCTGGCTGATTTAATTGAATCAACACTCTGGATTAAATCAAAAATAGGAAGAGCCTTATTGATTTTATTTTTTTGTAGATGACCAATCAAATGCCAGGTAACCTTTTTTGTCATTTCGGGATTTAATTTATTGATAATGTCTTCAGCTTCCTGAACATAATTTTCTCCAATGTCAGTTGCTCCTGCTTCTATCAGCTCCTCTATTTCTGCGGTTGTTCTTGTCTTGGCTGCTGCAATAATCCTGACATAAGAAGGTATCTCTGATCTGATTTTTTGATAATTCTCTTTAATACTCATTTAACAATTATCCCTATATTTAATATTTTTTACTGTGTATAACTGTGTATATAAAACATTATGCCTTAATTTATATTTATTTTCAATAAATAGCTTTTATATATTTTCAACTACATTAGCATATTATTATTTATTGCTCAAACAATAAAAAAAGAAGTCGGTAACCTGGCAGTCTTTTATATCTCCTTTAGACCCATGGCTTTGCGTCCTACCCTTTCGAGTAGTTTGCCTTTATCAACTTTAACTTTAATATTTAAGTAATGTAAATACTCCCTATTCTACTTTTTACTTTAAAATATATCTAATAATTGACTCCTCGGGGTAACTGTTTTGCCTGCTCAGTCCATTTTTGCACTTCCTTAAGTACAGGAACTCTCCTTACCAGATTCTTCTCTTCGTTTACTTCTTCCATTTTTTTCTGCAAATTTTCCGGTACCCTCTTTGATAGTTCAACTACTGTGTCTACACCGGCTGCTTCCAATAACTCGGAATATTGAGTGCTTATCCCTTTTATCCTGAAAAGATCAGCAAAGTTTACCCACTTTAAGATAACTTTTTCATTAATTCCTGTTTTAGCAGCTATCTCTCTTCTTCCGCCTGGTTCAGCACCCATTTTTAATAATTTTTCCACTGAACTGATTCCGGCTTTCTTTAATTTTTCAGCATTTACTTCTCCTACTCCCTCAATAGCAGTTATAGTTGCCATTTTTTCCTCCTTATAATTTTATTTGACAAAATTTTGTCCTTATTTGATTATAAATTATTTTAAGAGTTACTGTGATTCCCACAAAAGAGCTACTTTGATCCCAAAAATATCACTCTTTTTTGGCTTAATACTGATTGTATCTATAGTATAATTCTCAATCTCAAATTTTTCTGACATTTCCTCAATGTTCTCTTTTAATTCCTCTTCCAAACCCTTAATATCCTCTGTAAGCTTTTCAATCTTCTTCTTGACTAAATCAACATCCTTTTTTTGTTTCAAAACACGGCTGGCTTTATTTAATCCGGTTACACTGGCTCCTAATGTCCCTACCTTAGTCCTGCCCAGCAATGCCCCAAGTACGCTTGAACCAATGGATAAAGCACTCTGGGTAGTGGCAGCTTTAACATCAGCCTCTTCCTTTTCCAGCTTTTCCTGCAGTTTTGCATAATCTTTTTCCAGTTTTTCCTCTTTTTTGCTATATTTCTCTGTTAATTTCTCAACTGCTTTATCTTTTTCTTCTCTAATAATATCCATTAAGAGGGATTTAAAATCAGCCAGGTCTTCTTCCGGTTTGGATAAAAGTTTTAATTCTTTGCAGGTATATAACTCAACTCTTTTGGTATCATACAGATAATTCTTAAATTTATCCTCAATCATTTTTGTATCTTTCATTTTTTCCAGGAATGGGGGCAATAGAGAAAACTTAGCCTGCTCGAGAGGTTTCAAGTCATAGTTGTGAAAGCTGTCCTCACTTATAACTGCATCTTCTATTTTAATATCAACCATTTCCCGATAAACCGGGAGTTTGAGTGATATCTCTTCTTTCTGATCAACTCTTTTTGACTGATTGTAGAACCTTACCTTCCCATTTAATATAATCTGTGGATTATAAATTACTTCTTCACTAAAGGGAGGGTTATTCAGAAAATATTGTTTGATCTTATCAGACACAAGGGGCATTATTTCTGTTACTCCCGTATGCCTTGACTCCTGATCTACAGGGATCTCCTGTTCTTCAACTCTCTCAGTTAAGAGTTCTTTTTTATCCTCCATTAATTTTTTAATCTCTAAACTGGATAGAGGGCCTCTCAGGTAAGACAGAACCCATCTGGTTTCCAAGAGAGGAATCCGGTCAAGATGTGCACTTTTTAACAGGAAAGTTCTTTTTTTCATATTTGCTAACAGTGATTCAACTTCATTTTTTTCCAGGGAATTATCAGTATTTTTAATCAAGCCATCAACTACCCTGTCCCTGTCCTGCCTGGTCTGGAGGCGGCCTAAGAACCAGCTGCCAATATTGGAAAGGCCTTTATAATCAATATCTACAGGATTCTGGGTTGCTAATACTATACCTACTCCATAAGCCCTGGCTTGCTTCAATAACAAAAGCATGGGTTTTTTGGATGGAGGACTTGAGGTTGCCGGGAAAAAACCAAAAATTTCATCCATGTAAAGTAGCGTTCTTAGTGAAGACATACCTCTTTGCTGTCTCATCCAGCTGATATATTTGTTTAAAAACAGTGTTACGAAAAACATTCTCTGACTATTGTCCAGATGAGCAATTGAAATAATACTGACCCTGGGATTTCCTTCTTTATTATAAAGTAAGTTCTGAATGTCCAGCCTTTCCCCTTCCAGCCACATAGAAAATCCGGGACTTGAAAGAATATTGTTTAAGAGCATGGCAAGTTCAAATCTTTCCTTTTGTGGATAAAAATGATTTAAACTAAGCACTCCAATCTTCTCAAAGGGCGGATTGGTAATATAACCAATAATTTCTTCCAGGGACAAGCTTTTATTGTTTTTCCAAAAATGGTTAAAAATAGCAGCTAACAGAATATATTCTTTACTGGTAAGTACATCTGCATCAATCTTAATTAATGAGAGTAATCCCATTACTGTAGAATTAACAATAGATGAAAAAGTGTCCGGGTCATTAAGCACATCCTGTGAGGGCACATCAAAACTGCTCAATACCGATATTGGTATACCAGCAGAGCTGCCGGGAGTATAGATGGAAAAATCGGCACTATTCTTATAGAGACTAACCCTGTCTTTTCCCTGTGAAAAACTTTTTAGTCCTTCTTCCCAATTTTTGGCAGTATTTTCCGCATAAACGGCAGGATCGATGCCCTTGTTTTCAGCTTCAGCCGGGTCTATCCATTTTTGAAAATCTTCCGGTTTTAAATCCGGAAAAGCCAGCATAAGGTTTCCCATATCCCCCTTTGGGTCTATTATAATAGAAGGGATTTTATCAATTGCCGCTTCCTCAATAATGGAAATACCCAAACCGGTTTTACCACTGCCTGTCATACCGATTATGGCTGCATGTGTTGTAAAATCTTTTGATTTATACAAAAAGAGATTTTCATTGGTTTGAAATGTTTTGGGATTTACTTCTTTACCTAAATAAAATAAGCCTAACTTTTCATACAAAGAGATATTCTTATCCATTTTCCTTTCCTTATTCTTTATTTTTTTATTATATTTTACCTCAAATTACCTTTTTTTAAATTTACCAAATATATTTAAGACATCGTCAATAATACTCCCGTCCTTATTGGCATCCAACAGTTTAGTTGCCATAGAAAATAAGCTTCCACCGGTATTTTTCTGTAAATTCTGGGATAATAAAGATGTCAGGCTGGATACTCCGTCAGCATCCAGGTTCTGCGTTTTTTTCTGATTTCCCAAAAAACCCAAAATCATTGGAGCAAGACTTGCCATAATAGAACTCACCTGGTCCTGTTTTAATCCGGTTGTTTTAGAGAGATTACTTTGTACTGCCTGTTTTTTATTTGAAAAAATGTGTTCCAATATCTTTGATCCGTCCTCTGTATCAACGTTCTGCAAAAATTTTTCCAGATTATCAACATTATCATCCTGGTGCTGTTCCAGGGCTTTTGCCAGAGATTGTGCACCTTGCGGATTATTTGTATTGCGGTTTAATGCCTCCATAAGCATTGGGATGCTTATCTGTGCGGCCTTTTCTACTTTTTCAGGTTCAGCATCAACTTTTTTATTTAACTGTTTTAGAGCCGGGCTATTAGCCGAAAGACTTTGAAACATTTCTAAAATATCCATTTTTTATACCTCAATTTTTTTAAAATAATACTATTATTTATATTCTATTATAATACCTTAAATATATATTGTATATAAATATATTAATTATACTATAATAAAGCCATAACAAAGATAGCACTAAAAGAAAATATATAAATCTATACTACGCTTTTATCATAGTAATGTGTGAGTAGAATGTTTCCACTTCTCTTGTATAAGAATACAATCGTTAGTGTAAAATTTACTGGGGTACTTAAATACAATCCAATTGTTTCCTTTAAATTCACTTTTATGGTAAAATAAATAATAAGATTAATATTAAAATAATTAAATTAGTATAATAATCCAAAAATCTGGAGGATACAATTGAAAAAAGTTAAATTATCCCTAAATTATTTGTGTATCTTATTGTTGTTAGTTTCTTTTACTGTTTTTGCCGGACAGATAATGGCTGCTCAAGAAACAGAAAAACTACCTGATGTTTTGATTACTTCTATTGGCCAAAGTGCTGATGCAAGAATGATAAGCGTTTTGCTAACAAGGTATGGAATAGAGCCGGTTTATGAACAACTTGCCCCGGCCGATGCTATTGAAGATTATAAAATTGTAATAGCTGTCGTGGGCGGAAGTTCTAAAGGACTTGGAGCTGCAGGAATTGACCAGGGAGATGAAATAGCCAGGACAAAAGAACTGCTTCAGAAAATTGAAGAACATGGAACTGTGTTACTGGTAATGCACACCGGGGGAGAAGCAAGAAGAGGAGCATTATCAGACGCCTTTTTGGATGAGATTGTTCCTTATGCTGACCATCTAATTGTGGTTGAATCTGGCAATATGGATGGTTACTTTACCAGTATCAGTAAGGAAAAAGATATCTCAATGGAAATCGTTGCAAAAATTGTTGATACCGGTGACCCGGTGAAATCTTTTATTGCAGAAAATTTAGACTAACAAATACATTTGTTAAATAAAAATAAGAAAAATTAAAGCCTGTGATTATTTACAAATCACAGGCTTTAATTTTTGCTTATACCTTCTTATTCCAAGGGTAGCAAGTAATCTCCATAACTACTTTCAATTAATTCAAAATAGTCAGGTTCTCCATGATATTGAACTTCCTTTTCAGGAAAAATGAAATTCATATTATTAACTAATGCCCTGATTGCAGTAATATGTCTGCCAACCCTCTCTTCTATTGGATGACCATTTTCATCATAAGGAACATATAACCTGCCAAGTTCGGCGGCCTTGACATACATTTTATCTACTCCCGTTAAAACCAGTTTTTCATCAGTTCTTCCCCTTAATCTGCCCTGACTGGCATTAGCGGTTTCCATTAATATGGCCAGGGTTTCGCTATAATCACCCCACTCCCTATGAGTTAAACCTCTGAATGATGGTGGGGATATTTCTAAATTATATTCCAGGTTTTCCATTTGCAGGTCAAGTATAGCCATACTGGCCATATCTGCTGCATCCTCATGGGCAACAATAGCATTAATAACCGGATATTCAGGTGAGGCTTCATGTAAATCTATAGATAAATCACATTCTTCCTGTCTAATTAATTCCATAATGCCATAACATATTTGTTCGGTATAATTACCATTGGGATCTCCGGGATAACCGCGATTTAAATTTCTTGTCTCAGAGCCCGAAAGAGATTGTCCGAATTGATTAATATAAATATCCGGATCAGGCCATTGGTGAATCGGGTTAGTAGCTCTGGATCCATACCTGAATTTTCTTTCTCCATCAGGAGTTTCAAAATGAATATACCTGGGTGAACCTTCCTGGGGATCATTATGAGAATAACCACTGAGATTTGCCTGGGGAACAACAATCATTGTGCCTTGTGTTACCACAACATTTTCAATCAGCATTACTGCTGTCAACATAGATGAAGGTTCATTAGGATGTGTTCCTCCTAAAACAAAAACAGTGCCTCCGGGATTACCACTTTCTAAAAAATAGACTGTTGTATCTACATATTCTCCTTCTAATTTTGGAAAATAATCACTTAAAAGACCTGTTCGTGTTACACCGGGTCCGGGAATAATGATATCATCCTTCCATTGGTCAACAAATTCAATGCCTGATAGAAACGAAATTAATGCAGCAAAAACCAGTAATCCTACGGCAATTTTATGATTTTTCTTCATTTAGGACTCCTTCTCATATCATCAAAAATCTATTAGCAAAAATTCCAATTATTTAATCATTAATAATCTCAAAATAAATGGGATAATAACCAGAGAACCGGTTAATTGATTCCAAATATTTTCTTCCTTAAACATATCCCGAATAACCAATACGAGAAAAAATAATATTATTATCTGGTAAATAATAGCAATCATTTTTTTCTTCCTTCCTTTTTCCTCTAAAGCAATATATCTGCCAGGGTATTTGCGAACATAATAATTACAATACACCATACTGCAGTAATTATTGCGGGAATTATACAATATTTAAGCACTTTGAAATAATTCTTTTCACCTACTACCTGTGCAGCAAATATTCCGGCTAAGGCAGTCGGTGGCATCAAGTCACCCAAAGCTGCTAACTGTGATAAAGCTGATACAGTTATCACCGGATTACTCTCCAGTAAAGCCAGGGCAAAAGGTACTCCTAATACAGACGCCGAACCATAAGCAGACACTGCACCAAAAAGCGGCATACTGACAGCTATTCCTGAATAGAGTAAATATCTCGGTAAGCTAAGACAATTTATTACAATATATCCTCTCAATCCGGTAAGAGTCATAATCTGGATAAACATACCCACACCAACTAAAATACCTAATACCGGTAAAGCATCATGTACGGCTTCCTGGGATATTTTTGAGAAATTAAATTTTTTACCGGAAAATATTCCAACAATAGCAGCTATTAAGAAATAAATCGGCATTCCTAAAGTCGGGAATAACTGTGGAAAAAATGTTTCTCTAAGCATAAGGGCAAACAAAACTATAATAGGCAAGAACAACCATATACCATACTCCTTTAAGTAAGAATTTGGTAACTTTTCTTTCATTTTTTCATAATTAAATGTTTTTAAATATTTTCTGCCTATAAAGAGACTGGTAAAAATAATCAATGGTACAGTAATAATTAATAGTGGCATTGTAAAACCAATATAAGGTAAATCTATTCCCCCTCCGATTATTAAAGCATTAACGTTGATTGGAGGAGCAGCTTCCCCAAAAACGGCAGCCATAGCTACAACAGCAGCGGTAACTTCTTTAGGGAATCCCATAAATATAAGAACAGGTGAAACCAATACACCTCCTGTTAAAACTGCAGCAGTAGCAGAGCCAGTAATCATTCCAGGGAAGACAACAATAAAGGATAGGCCGATAACCAATAATGCAGGTTTGGAATAATATTTTTCAATCAACCAGCGGGTTATAGTATCCATCATGCCATTATACTGAACTACCTTCATAAAAACCATGGCAGTAGCAATAACTAAAATAGTATTGAGGTAATTGAATCCGCCTTCTATAAGGTGGCGTACAGGTATGCCAAATCCTGCCACTAAACTGCCTGAAATTGCAGCTATTGCCATTCCTATACCGACAGGCAGCTTAAACTTAAAGGAACATACGGCAAATACTCCAACCATTACAATAAAATAGAGTAATTCAATGCTGAGCAAGGTACTTCCTCCTTTTGTAATTCAAGGGGTCATTTATTTCCAAAAGAAACAAGTGACCCCTTGAATTTTATTTATTTTTTGATAACCCGGTTATCAACTTAATATCCAACTGCTACTCCGTCACGACGTGAATCGCCGCCGCCAAAGAGAACACCATTTTTCAACATTATTCCCTGTGCCCCTCCAAAGTAAAGGTCATGTGCTTCTCTGACAGATACTTCATTGCCTAACATTCTGAGAGTTTCAACTGTCATTACAGGGATAAGGCTCTCTACATAAATAGGCATTGCTTTACCTCCGGAAGAGTAAGCATGCATACGAGGTGCCTCAATAGCTTCATCCATACTCATACCAAAATCAATTACATTTGAAATTATCTGAGTCATTGCAGTAAATATTCTGGTTCCGCCTGGTGTACCTAAAACCATAAATGTCTCTCCATCTTTTTCAATAATAGTTGGAGACATGCTGGAGAGAGGAATTTTACCCGGTTCAGGGGCATTTGGTGAATCCGGACTCTTGGCAAAGTCATCCATCTCATTATTCATAATAACTCCCACATCAGGAACAACTACTCCAGACCCAAAGAAATAATTAATAGTTTGAGTTAGAGCAACTGCATTTCCTTCTGCATCAATAACAGAGATATGACTGGTACTATGGTGTTCATATCCGGCAGGTTCTCCTGCAGGTACTTCCATCTTTGGTTCCTTTATTTCAATCTGGTCTGACAGGAATTTAGCATATTCTTTTGATGTTATTCCTTCTAATGGCATATCTGTTGCAAAGGCAGGGTCTCCCATATATTGTGCCCTGTCTGCAAAAGCCATTTTCATTGCCTCAG